>CAVOCL010000288.1:0-3272 GCA_963694185.1 Dehalococcoidia bacterium | reverse complement strand
ATAAACGGTTGTTGTGGTTCACCGGGTGCAACGAGTAGCGCGACTTTAGTTAGATTGGTCATTTCGTAATCGTTGAATCGGTATGGGCTGTGAGCAGTACGAGAAATCGGAAACCAGTGTTAGCCAGTGTTAGAAGGGTATGCCCCAGAGGCCCATCCACTCGGTGAGCGACTTTTCAACGGTTAAACCGTGCTTACGCAGGTCGTGACCCAATCGCGCCTCAGTCGGGCGATCGCGGTCACCTTCGTTGTCACCGGTTGGAACGAATGGGTAGAAGGCTTTACGGTCGTATCGGTAAATCCAGTAGGTACGCAGGCCAGATCGATAGGTGTTGTCTTCTACGGTACCGGTGAAGTACAGCTCGAACACGGCGGCCAAAAGATTGTCGCCCGCTCCGTTGGCACCGATGGCGTTACCGACTGTGTAAACACTGGATACGAGATCGCTGAAGTTGCCATCTTCGAGAACGATCCAGCGCATGCCGCGATCGTCGTCTTCAATTTCGAAAGATGTTTTTGTTGCGCCTGCACCGACGTACAAAATAGTTTTCAGTTCAGATTCGATGTCATTTAGGAACGCGTTGTCATCGCTGTTGCGATAGATAACCCCTGCCCTACGTGACGGTGTGATTTCACCAAGAGCTTGAAGCTTTGCTTCTGCCTTGACCACAGTCGACATTGCCGACCAGTCGTTTTTTGGAGCCTTGTTTCCGTTGAAAATCCCCATACCTATCGCAACCCGTAGCGCATGCGCTGTTCTAGTTCACGAAGTCGTTTGATTCGTTCTTGCAGGGGCGGGTGGGTCGAGAACAGGTTCATCGAACCTTCGCCTTTCAAAGCTGCTGGAATAATCAGGAAAGCGTTGGCGGTCTGCAACTTTCGTAGATCTTTATCGGGAATGTTGGCAATTGTGCCGCTGATTTTCTCAAGGGCATCGGCAAGTGCGCCGGGATCGCCAGAGATCTCCGCACCGGTGTGATCGGCTCCGTACTCACGGTACCGGGTTAGTGCGAGAACAAGAAGTTGGCCGATGAAATAGACGATGATCGTCACCAGATAGACCATCATGATGCCGCCGCCATTATTATTTCGGCGTCCACCCATGCCTCCGAAGAGCATGTTCCAGAACAGCATTGTCATAAGGAAGCTGGTTAGCGTGACAAGGAAGTTGGCGATCGCCAGAACTCGCATGTCGCGGTTCGCTACGTGGGCAAGTTCGTGACCGATAACGGCCTGAAGCTCACGTTCGTTGAGTCGTTGCTGAATACCGGTGGTAACTGCTACTAGAGCGTTTTTAGGGTTACGACCGGTGGCGAATGCGTTAGGAATATCAGTCTTGATGACCGCCACTTTGGGCATCGGCATGTCATAGCGATCGGCGAGCATTTTGACCATGCGGTGGAGTTCAGGTTCTTGCTCGGCAGTTACCGGCTTTGCGCCGGTCGACATTAAAATCAGCCGGTCGGACATGAAGTACTGCACTGCGACTATGATGCCGATGATCGGGGCGATGAATATCATCGCTGTTCCGGCTGAATACAGGAACAGCGCAAACACCGCGTAAAGAAAGCCGAGCATGAACATGGTGAAGTACATGCGGGTGACTAAACCACGGTCCTTATGAAATTTTCTGGTTCTTGGTGAACTACTCATAATCAGTACCTTAAAGGGCGGGCAAAGAAGCTCCCGTGGGTTCAGGTTGAAACTTGCACGTAGAATCTTACCGGAGTGTCGGGCTAAGGCGAACAAATTTTCGCCACAATCCCCTGCCCAGTTGTTGTGCCGTTCGACCCATTTGGGCGAACAGTTATATTCCGTTATTACGGAAATGGAGTCTCATCAGATTGACCGAATCGCCGCAGCAGAGTGCTTCAGCCGGATTTACCGAAGCTGAGTTAGAGCATGTTGAAAAATCAGTTGTTCGAGCGGCTATGGAAGCCGGTGAATTTGTTGCCAGCAGATTCGGTGGGGTTCTGGAGATTTCGAATAAAGGCGATAAGCCGGGCAAGGACCTAGTTACAGACGTCGACAAAGCGAGCCAGCGGATGATCGCTGAGATTATGGCCGAGACTTGCCCCGGCCACTTACTACTTGGCGAGGAAGACCCGCCAGCTGAGGAGCCCGATGCAGCCGATTGGCTGTGGGTTGTCGATCCGATCGATGGAACCACCAATTTTGTGAACTCTTCGTTGATTCACGCCGTGTCCGTCGCCGCCTTATATAAAGGAACGCCAATAGCGGTTGCGATGCGGATTCCATGGTCTAACGACGATGGCTACCTGCTGATGCACGCACGCAAAGGCAACGGATCGTGGGTCGACGGATCTCGCGTAAATGTTCGCCCGCCAAGCGAGTCGGGTGTTCCAGTAGCAGGCGCCCACGCGGCCGCCCCTCGATGGATTCGCCGAGCATTCAACATTCTCAAGCCACTCCAAGGGAATCTTGGCGAACTACGCGATGGCGGCAGCGCCTGCTACGAGCAGTTCATGGTTGCAAGAGGGTCGATGCAGTACGCGATTACGGGCGTCGCATTTACGTGGGATTTCGCCGCAGGAACGCTTCTAACGAAAGAAGCGGGCGGAAAAGTTATGGTCCTCGGACCCGACCGCAGATTCAAAGAATTCAACGGCTGGTCAGACGGTTACGCCAACGATTCCGCAACATACGGTCGCATCCGAAAATGGAAGGGCCTCATCCTCAGCGGCGCACCAGCTACGGTCGATTTCGTAGCGGCGAACCTCGAGCCCAAGAAGTTTGGTTTCCTCAGCAAGCTAAAGTCGATGTTCAGCTAGAAACCGAACGCTCCAGCCATCGCCGGGTTTGGACTGGCCGCCACCCGGACTCTCAACCTTCGATCTTCACCTGCGGATAAAACGCTACGTGGTCTTTAATATTGCTCGCGGCGTCTGATGGCTCCGGGTAGTACCAGGCCACATCCTGCGCTTCCTGCCCTTCAACGCTAACCGAGTAGTAACTGGCCATTCCCTTCCAGGGGCATCTGGTAGCCAGACCGCTATCGCTGAAATATTCCCGCTTAATCGATTCGGGCGGAAAGTAAACGTTGCCTTCCACCACTTCGTAATCTTCGGCTTCAGCAATCACTGCCCCGTTGAAAACAGCTCTAACCATCGATTTATCTCCAGACTCTTGTAAAATGACTGACCAGTCAGTTACTATTATTTAGGTGTCACTCTGTAGTTCTGTTTATTCAGATTGACCTGCCCCCCTCAAACGTGTCCATCTGAAAGATCAGATAATGGACATATTGAAGGT
>CAVOCL010000287.1:0-3284 GCA_963694185.1 Dehalococcoidia bacterium | reverse complement strand
TTCGATGTTTTCTCTTGGATACGGACGTAGACAGGCAGTGTGGGCAAGCCATTAATAGATCTCCTCAACAAGTGAGGAACGATGCTATTCTGCCCCGACACTGAGTTCTGACAGAACCGTTTGGAACTGCTCAATCGTGAAGGTTTCATCGATACGCATTACGGGCGCTTTTTCTTCGCCATCGTTTGTTGTCGATACTGAGGCCGAGTCGGTGGATTCGCCGGAGCCACAGGCTGCGATTATTAGCAGGAGTAAAACTGACGGTAGGGTGACGGTAATTTTTCGCAATTTATTGGGGATTCTCTGATGACTAGAAGAGTTTGGGAAGATATTCAGCAAACTTTAGCAAATCTCTAGCGCTTACCGCCTGCAAGATTTTTTGCTTCTGGTAGCGAGCGCAGTCGCAGCATTGCAGCTGTTCCAACGATCGGGCCTAGTGCGAGCATTGCGAACGCCCAGCCCCAGCCTGAGGAATCTCTCACGATTGGCAGTAGCCAGATCGAGACTGCGGTCAGGGCAAATCCGACTCCGGTTTGGAACGTGAGCATTGTTCCTCTGTATACGGGGTCGCTGAGTTCGGTCATTGCGGTCGAGAACTGTGCGGAGTCGGCGATTACTGAAGCTCCCCAGATCATTGCCATGACTACGATCAGAATCGTCATTTCCGGTGGCAAGAATCCAATAAACGCGGCAGTGCCGCCGCTGATGATCATTGCAATGCTGGCGACTGCCGTGCGGCCGATTTTCTCTGACCACATTCCAGCGAACGAGCTTGCGACTGCCCCGACTGCGAAAACGAGGAACGTCAGGGCGCTGGCGAGATCGAGTGAATCGCCGATCAGCGATCTATCCCCGATGACGTAGAGCATGAAGCTGCCGATCCACGCCCACATGGCGTAGAGCTCCCATTGATGGCCGAGATAGCCGGTGAGGACGAGTCGGGGTCCACGTTCAGTGAGTGCTCCGACGAGGTAGCGAGGGTTGAACTTGGCGCCTTTTACGTCGTGGGGTCCATCGGTGACGAAGAATTTTAGGATCAGCCCGCCAGTTACGGCAAGGATTGAGCTGCCGATGATCACGGCCTGCCAGTTCTCCGAGAAAACCGATCGCAACAGGTGAGGTGATCCAGATCCGATCGTCAACGCTCCGACCATCGTTCCAAGTGCGAATCCTCGTCCTTTTGTGTACCAGCCCGAGATGACTTTCATTGCCGGCGGGTAGACGCCTCCTAGAAACGCACCGGTGGCGAATCGGGCGGCGATGAGGAGTGGTGTTGATTCAAGTGGTATTACCAGCAGGTTCGTGACTGCGGCGAGTATGGCGGAGACTGCAAATAACGTTCTGGCGTTGACGAGATCGGAGAGGTTCGTGAATGCGATAAGGAGCGTTCCGAATACGAATCCTAGTTGAACTGCGATCGTGAGGATGGCGATTGCCGATTCGTCGATCGATTTTTCTATTTCAAGTTCGCCCGAAATGGCGTTTGTCGAAAACCAGACCGATAGGGAAAAGAATGTCGCGGCAGAGACGAGTATTAGTGCTGATGATCGAGATCGGGTGCTGAGCATGCGTGTTTGATGATTAATTTAAGGCGAAGGGTTCGTCAGCTATCGATTGTCGATCAGCTATCCCGTTGTGGTATAAGCCGGTATTGTGTGGCGTGACTAGAAAGATGCGGCGTATGGAATTTCGGCTTCGAGGAGCAGTATGAGCCAGAGTGAACTAGATCGCACTTATTTTCAGGACGGCCTGCACGGTAATCACTGTTACGGGTGTGGTGCGTGGAACGACAAGGGGTTGCAGATCAAGTCGTTCTGGGATGGCGATGAGGCGGTGTGTGTGTTTCAACCGGAGCCGCACCATGCTGCGATGCCGCCCGATGTGATGAACGGCGGAACTATAGCGTCGATTATCGATTGCCACGGCGTGTGTTCAGCAATTGCCGATGCTTATCGAACTGAGGGTCGAGAAGTTGGTGAGGGTGAGAAGATTTGGTACGCGACTGCTGCGTTGACGGTGAACTACCGGAAGCCGACGAGAATAGATGGCCCGGTGACTGCCCGTGCTCGGCTGACTGAGAAGACGGACAAGAAGACGTTGTTTGCTGTTGATATGTATTCGCATGACGGTGTTTTGACGTGCGATGCGACTGTACTTTCACTCAGGGTTCCCGACGAATGGGCTGACCCGACCGGGTTGTTTCAGCATTTGCCCGGCTAGGCCGGCGGCTAGGCCGCGTTTTTTTATCGGGTCTTCGTGCTGGTTTCTGTGTGATCAAGGTTCTGAATCGAGTTCAGAATGACAGTATTTTTCAATGGGAGTATTTGGATATGAAGTTAGCTGTTGGTGGCGATCACGCGGGGTTTTCTATGAAGGGTCCTGTGGTGGAGTATCTGAAATCGCAGGGTCACGAAGTAACGGATTACGGTACTCATTCCGAAGATCCGGTCGATTTTCCAGACATTGCGCAGCGTGTGACTGGGGCGATACTTTCAGGAGAGGCAGAGCGAGGGATTCTGGTGTGCGGAACCGGGGTTGGCGCATCGATTGCTGGGAACAAGGTTCCAGGAATTAGAGCGGCTCTTGCGCACGAAACGCATTGTGCTCACCAGGGTGTTGAACACGATGACGTGAACCTGATTTGTATGGGTGCATGGATTATTGGGATTGCGGTTGCGAAGGAAGTTCTTGATGCGTTTGTGAACGCAAATTTTTCGACAGATCCAGATTTCAGGCGGCGCGTAGAGAAACTCGCTGAAATGGAACGGAAGTACGCAAAAAAGATAGTAGAATTAGGCTAATTGCCGATGTGGCAACCCCATTTGACAGGTAAAACAGTTAAATAGGGGCTTCCATTTACGAAATTACTGACCTGTCGGCGCGCCTTTCATTGCCGATAGGTTACGTAATTTGGTCGCGGGCCTTGTCTTCGAAAATGTGTGATCGATCCTATGACTGACATCCGAATGCAGTCAGCATCAAAATCCGACAGCAGGCATCCGCTTGTCGAACAGCAGCGCCGAATTGCTGAGATAGGTCGAATTGTTAATTCGACCCTGGAACTGAACGAAGTATTCAGCGCTTTCGCCGGGCAGGCGCGTGAGCTGCTGCCATTTCACCGCCTTGTAATTTCGCTGGTTGATGATGAGCACACAACTTGACCTGCCCCCGATAGCGTTACCACTTATTATCTCGGATTCACGACCAGTTGAAGCCTGGGCATGATTGCCTCAGGTGTCGGCGGCCGGTATCCGAGTGAGCTGTGTGGTCGGATCGTGTTGTAC
>CAVOCL010000286.1:0-3290 GCA_963694185.1 Dehalococcoidia bacterium | reverse complement strand
TCAATGCCCGCTTCGCCACGGGAATGAACCCCAGTCTCATCAGGTGGTAATTGAACCGCCACCAGTTCTCTTTTAGTCCCATTTACATCCTGTCGAACAATAACTCTGCGCAAACGTCGAACACAGTCAGCAGGCCACGATCATTGAATCAGTGAAAACGTGATTGCCACGTCACCTCAGGGCAGGTTCCTCGCAATGACAACCAAGCCACACATTTTCAACTCAGCCAACAAATGTCAGCACTCGTAGAAAACCTAGCTGGCTAGCGCTGCACGCGGCCCGAGGTGTCGCCTCCAGCTACTGCCATTACTTCCTTCACGCTAACGAGGTTGAAGTCGCCGTGGAAGGTGTGTGACATCGCCGACGATGCAACTGCAAAGTCGAGAACCTGTCGTGAATTCCAGCCTGACTGGTTCAATCCGTAAATCATCGCCGCACAGAACGAATCACCACCGCCAACACGGTCGACAATTCGCACCGGGAACTTGTTGCCAACGAGAATCTCGTCGCCATCGTAGTAGATCGCGCTCCAGCCGTTATCGTCAGCGGAGAAACTCTCACGCAGAGTGATCGCAACCTTCTTGAAGCCGAACTTATCGACAAGTTCCTGAACAACAGGCCTGTAGGCGTCGGGGTCGATCTCCCCAACGGTGACGTCGACGCCCTCAGCAGCAACGCCAAGACACTTCTCGGCGTCTTCCTCGTTGCCGATCGAAACATCGACGTACTTCATCATCGGAATCATCGTTGCCTGCGCCTCTTCGGAGGTCCACAGATTCTTGCGATAGTTCATGTCAGCTGAAACGGTCAGACCCAGCTGCTGGGCTGCGGCGGCCGCTTCGGTACAGGCATCGGCTGCGCTCTTAGAAATCGCCGGGGTGATGCCGGTGAAGTGGAACCAGTCCTGGCCCAAAAACACCTTCTCCCAATCGACATCGCCGGGTTTGATTTCGGCAATCGACGAGGCGGCTCGATCGTAAACAACCTTCGAAGCACGCATTGATGCGCCCGATTCGAGGTAGTACGTTCCAAGTCGCTGACCCTGTCGAAGAATCTCAGTCGTGTCGACTCCGAACTGGCGAATGTAGTTGATGCAGGCCTGTCCGATGTCGTTGTCGGGAATGGCCGTTACGAACGTTGCGTCAACGCCGAACTGCGCCAGCGAAACCGCAACGTTGCACTCGCCACCGCCGTAGGTGACCTCAAATTCACGCGCCTGGGTGAATCGCTCTCGTCGCATCGTTGCGAGCCGAAGCATCACCTCTCCAAAAGTAACAACCTTAACCATGGAATCTCGATCCTTTTTCTATTAGCTCTCGATAATCTCTAATTTCAAATAAGTCAGCGGGCGATCAACAGCGGAACAATCGACCCCGCTGAAAAAAAGTGCCACTGGCACCTACCGCCTGATGGATTTGATCAGGGCGACTGTGTCTTTGCTGCGCTGTTCGAGCTTGTCCCAAGCACCATCTTTCAGGATGTCGGCTGAAACGAGCTTCGATCCCATTCCAACTGCCACCACGCCAGCCTCGAACCACGGTCGTAGCGACTCTTCGGTGATGTCGACTCCTCCGGTAGGCATGATCGATGTCCACGGCATAGGGGCAAGAACATCCTTGACGAATCCGGGGCCACCAACTGCACTTCCAGGGAAGGCTTTCACGATGTCGCAACCGAGTTCTTCGGCGAACGAAATCTCTGAAGCGGTGCCACAACCAGGGATGTATCCGACTTTACGGCGGTTACAGACCTTGGCGACATCGGGGTTAGTGACGGGCCCGACGATGAAGCTGGCACCCGATCCGATGTACATAGAAGCCGTGCCAGCATCGAGTACCGAGCCTGCCCCCAGAATGGCATCGGGAAGCTCGGCGGCGCAGAACTTGTCGAGTGCGGTGAACACTTCCCAGGCGTGATCGCCACGGTTTGTGAACTCAAGAACCTTGATCCCGCCGTTTACGCAGGCCCTAGCAATGTTTTGAGCGGTAGCGATATCAGCGTTGTAAAAAACTGGCACAACGCCAATTTCGTGAACTGCGTTTAGTGCCTGTAGCCGCGTGTGTCTGGCCAACTCGGGGTCTCCTTAGCGAGAAGTTTTCAAAATAATCCGGAAGCTAGTTTATCGTTCGCGAAGCTAGTAGTAACCTCTGTTGTCTCAATAGTTAAAGAACACTCACGTAATCGCCACTTTTCACCTGCGGAATTGGCGAAGCCACGCCAAGGAAAATTCCCAAATGGACTCAAATCCAGTCATAGACAAGATGAAACGCGGTGAAGCTACCGTCGGAACATGGTCAACAACTGGCGATCCGTCGGTGATCGAAGTTCTTACTTACATGACCGAGCTCGACTGGATCGTGGTCGACTTTGAACACAACGCCATCGATGTCTCGACCGCCGTCAACTGCCTACGGGCGGCTCAGGGCAGCGGCACTCCGATGTTCGCCCGAGTTCCTTACGGTGAGAAAGTTTGGATCAAGCGAATTCTCGATATCGGGTTCATGGGAATCGTGGCGCCAGACGTGAAAAATGCGGAACAGGCCCGCGAAATCGTGCAGGCAGCGAAATACGCTCCCGAAGGAATTCGAGGAATCGGTAGTGCGCGTGGGCAGATCGCATACGGTGAAGGGTTCTACCAGAAGGCGAACGACATGACGCTTGTCGTGATCATGATCGAGGATCCGGTGGCTGTCGATCAGATCGACGAGATCATGTCGGTTCCGGGCGTAGATGTGTGCTTCATCGGGCCGAACGACCTTGCGCAAAACATGGGCGTGCCGATCGGCCTCGACAACAAGCACCCCGATCACATCGCGGCGGTTCAGAAGGTCGTCGACGCAGGCAAGCGACACGGTGTTTTCACTGGCGCTCACACGGCGTCAGGTGAAGAAGCGTCCCGACGTATCAAGCAGGGCATGCAGTGGTTCCCCATCAGCTCAGATGCAGGCATGCTCAAGATGGGCGTTGAAGGCCAGCTAGCCGATGTGGAAGCAGGTCTAGAAGGACAACTAGACGGCGACGGTAAAGACGGCGGAACCTTCTACTAAGGTCGGTCGCGAGGCGACTTTTTCTTCCTTGGTGAGGATCTGACTGAAATGGCCGATGAGATTGCTCATCGGCCCTTTTATTTGACCGCTTTAGGCGCGGAAGACAGGTATGAACAGCCTAACAGCAAGTCCGTGAAAACAAGCACGATAGCGAATAGAGCGAACACAAGCGTGGTTGGCGACAACGGTGACACTAAAACCGGAAACACAATCAGGGTTACGGCGAATACTCGAAGTTTCCAA
>CAVOCL010000285.1:0-3305 GCA_963694185.1 Dehalococcoidia bacterium | reverse complement strand
GATCAGCCCTGAAACTTGCCCATGCTTCTGCACGTTGGTTGGCATCTTCGAACGCAACCATGTAGGTGAGTTCGTGGTTGCTATCACCGACGTCGGTGGTCCAGTAGCCGATGTTCTTGATGCCGTGCTTTTCGAACAGCTTCAACGTGTGATCGGCGAATCGGGCGTTGATATTCGGAAGGCGCCCGGGCAGGCACTCGTACACACGCAATTCGTAAAGCAACTTTTCGTTCCTCTCGTCAGCAACTCTTAACTCAAAAGTAAAAGGTAACTAGTTACCCTGGCGAGATTCTGAATAGTTAGTGGCTTCGCGTCAACCGATAACGCGGTTCGCAGCGTCGATCATTCGATGAAGTGTGGGGTCACTCGGTTGGTGGGTTAGCGTAGGGCCTTCGAGTGACGATATCGAAATTCGATCGCGATTTATCACTTCGAGGTCGGTGCCGGGAGTCAGTTCCAAACCCTCGACGTTCACACGTAATCCGGAAAATAACTCGAAGCCACCATCGCTCTGTGCCTCGAGTTTGCTTACAAATTCAGATGTTGCTGGAGCTGCGCCTTCTGCTCCGCGATATTCATTGCCGTCGATATTAGGGAAGTTCACGTTGAAAAGCGCACCACGTGCGGTTTCCGCTGAGAGTAGTTCTTTTGTAATCGCTCCGGTAATGACACCCGCAACTGAATCGTTGATATCGCCACCCAGTCCCAGAGAAAATGCGCAAGCTTTCACGCCTTTTGAGGAAGCCTGAATGGCGGCACCCATGGTTCCAGAAATGAATACGTTGCGGCTTGTGTTGTAGCCGGGGTTGATGCCCGAAACGACTGCATCCACATTGCCGAGCAGGACGTGTTCGATGCCAAATATCACCGAATCAGCCGGAGTGCCACTAACTGCGTAGCACTCGACCCCGCCGACCTGACTAGGAGCCTCGGAAATTTTCACTGATTTTCGGAGAGAAAGTGCGGTTCCAACACCTGATTGGTTATCGGCGGGAGCTACGACCGTTACATCGCCAAGGTCTTTGATAGCTCGTACTAGTGCCCAGATACCAGGGTTATCGAATCCGTCGTCGTTGGTTACAAGAATTTTCATGCGCTAAATCGTAAAGGTCGCCAGCCACTTTTGCTTGTTTTTCGGCGCGGATTACCTATCGGAAACCGAAATTTAGGCGAGAAGAAAATTGTCGATCAGGCGAGTTGGACCGATTTTCACTGCCAGAAGGGCCCGGGCTGAATATTCGACTTGATCGAGTTCTGCGAACGTGTCGGTATCGGCGATCGAGGCGTATTGCACTTCGGCGAGGGGCTCTCCAGCCAGTACCGAGGTCATCGTGAACCTGAGTACTTCACCGCTTCTCTCACCGGAATCCCACGAAAGTTTGGCAATGGTTAGCGCTTTGAACAGAATCGTTGCGGCTTCCCGTTCGGCGGGAGACAGATATGAGTTACGACTGCTGATTGCGAGGCCGTCGTCTTGACGAACTGTCGGGATCGGGATGATGTCGATTCCGAGGCCAAGCGATTCGTTGATGTGCTGGATGATGCGGAGTTGCTGGGCGTCTTTTTCGCCGAACGTCGACATGTTGGGAGAGATGATCGAAAAGAGCCGAGCAACGACTGTTGCTACTCCAGCGAAGTGATCGGGACGTTGGACCCCATCGAGAACTTTGGCGATAGGTCCGGGGTCGATTTGCGGTACTACATCTTCAGACGACGGATACATTTCTTCGGCCGAGGGCGCGAAAACGAAATCAGTTCCGTGCTTCTTGAATTCGGCGAGATCGGCTTCTTCGTTCGCCGGGTATTTTGAAAGATCTTCGTTCGCGCCGAACTGCGTCGGGTTGAGGAAAAGCGAACCGATCAGCACATCGCACAGAGGTCGGACTGTGTCCAAATGTGTGGTGTGCCCAGCGTGGATACCGCCGAGCGTGGCGACTAACCCAACCGTTCCGGCGATGCGGCTTCTAACTTCTCGCATTTCTGCGACTGTGCGGATTACTTGCATGTGGTGGGTGGGAAGAAGAAGCTTCGACTAGAAAGCCCTCTCCATCAGGGAGAGGGTTTGGGTGAGGGAGATATTGGATGTGGGCGTCATCTTGGCGATTTGGGAGTAGGACGATTTCCCCCTCAACCTAACCTTCTCCCCAGGGAGAAGGAACAAGAAGATAGGAACTCCGCAAAATTTCTAATCGGCGGTTTTGGAACTCTCACGTACTCGTGATTCATCTAAGAAGAACGACTCTGCGTCGGTTGGGAACGTGCCATCCCGAACGTCATCACTGTAACGTTCAAGTGCGTCCAGGATTACCGGTGCCAGATCGAGATATTTACCTGAATGACGAGGTCGGAAATCAGGGTCGAGTCCCAGCATGTCGTGGAAAACCTGAACCTGGCCATCGCAGTGAACACCAGCACCAATTCCAATAGTAGGAATATCGAGTGCTTCGGTGATCCGCTTCGCCAGCTCAACAGGAATCAATTCGAGTACGATCGCAAACGCTCCGGCATCCTGAAGTGCAAGTGCATCTTCCATAACCTTGTTTGCCGCACTCTCGGTCTTGCCCTGAACTCGGTAGCCACCAAGTTGGTTTACATGCTGCGGTGTGAGACCGATATGGCCCATTACAGCTAACCCGGCATCGGCCAAACGGCGAACGATTGGGGCAACGGTTGTGCCGCCTTCGAGTTTGACTGCCTGCGCTCCGCCTTCTTGAATGAGGCGGGCTGCGTTTCGTAGAGCCGTTTCAGCATCGATTTGATAGCTGAGGAACGGCATATCAGCAACGATGAGCGGCTTGGTTGTGCCTCGAACAACGGCCGCCGACGCACGAACAATGTCGTCCACGGTTACGGGAATTGTTGAGTCATATCCAAGAACAACGTGGCCCATACTGTCGCCGACAAGGATCATAGGAATCCCTGACGCATCGACGATGCGAGCTGCCGTGTAGTCGTATGCCGTCACCATAGGGATCGGCTCGCCACGGCGTTTCATCTGCTGAATCTTGTGTGTAGTGATCCGGCGTATTGCCATACTGTGTACCTCCGCTCCCGGTCGACTGCACCTTGCTAGCCGCCAAGCCTTAGTTCACTTGCCTCAGATCATTATTACCCATTTGAGATGTTTTAATGGGCGTTTCCGGCGTGTTGCGGGTCTAGTTTTCGTCTGAAAGTAGCGTTTTTAGGCGGTCGAACGCCTCGTTTGAGAGTCCGCCCTGCTCTTTAGCGATATGCAGGGAAGCTTCGGCGAGTGCAGCGTAGGCTCGGCCGGTTTCGGGTGAATTCTTCGATGTAGCGGCCAGGTG
>CAVOCL010000284.1:0-3305 GCA_963694185.1 Dehalococcoidia bacterium | reverse complement strand
TTAACGACATTAATCCGGTCGCAAACGTTCACGTACTCATCGTGCCGCGCGACCACGTTACCTATCTAACAGGTGCAACCGAACAGCACGAACCGCTGCTTGGCCACCTGATGCGAGTTGGCGCACGGGTAGCACGACAAACGGGAATTTCCGAAGGCGGATTCCGTGTTGCGCTCAATCAAGGCGTCGATGCCGGTCAAATCGTTGACCATCTCCACCTGCACGTTATAGGCGGCGGACTGCTCGACAAACTCGGCACACCACTGGGACCGATGTAATTAGTCTCGAACTAAGTACCGTTTTCTGGTTGGCGCAGCTTCTTGATGCAAAGAATGAAGGGCTGATTCTTTAGTGCGCGTTGGACTAGGTTCTATCTGGGCTGGCACCAGTTACACGGCATTCAGATACCGCGAATACAGGCTTTTCTGGATCGCCGCGGCATTTTCTAACATCGGCATGTGGTCGCTCGTATACGGCCGACTATTCCTAATGCGATCGCTCACGGGCTCCGAGCTAATGCTCGGCCTTGTAGCAACCGCCAATCTGCTGCCCGTGCTTATATTCTCGATGTGGGGCGGAGTACTCGCCGATCGATTCAACCGACTAAAGATCGTGCGATTCACCCGGCTCATGTTCGCACTCGTCACACTCGGAACCGGGGCGTTAATCCAGAGCGGTGGAATCGAACCGTGGCACATCCTCGCCATTTCGGCCGTAACCGGCACACTCCTCTCGTTTGACATCCCGTCAAGGTCAGCGATGGTCGCAACTATAGTTCCGAAAGAACATCTCGCCGGAGCCATAGCCCTCTACTCAATCGTGTTTGGTGCCGCCGCAATCGTTGGGCCAATCCTCATCGAGCCGCTCGTATCCAACTGGGGTTATGAAGGCCTCTTTTACATCATCGGTACCTCGTACGCCCTAACCGTCGGAACGTTGCTCCTGATGCACACCAAAGGCCACAAAGTCGCTGCAACAAGTCGAACAGCACTCGGCGGATTACTCGAAGGATTCGCCTACCTCAAAAAGCAGCGAGCCATCTCATCCGTCATCCTGCTCGGCGTAACGTTAGGCCTATTCGGATCTTCGTTCGACACACTGCTACCGGTTTTCGCAGACGAGGTTTACGAAACAGGGCTCGATGCCGGCGGTCGGCTGCTACTCGGCGCGGGAATCGGCGGACTCATGGCAACAACTGCGATCACGATAATCGGCAGGCGAGTCCGACCCGCCCTCTACCTCATCATCGCCGGCATCGGACTCGGTGCCGCCCAGCTAGCCTTCGCCCGCATCGACATCATCTCTGCAGCAATCCTGGTTGCGGGAATAATCGGCGGATTCAAAGTAGTACTTGGAACGATGAACACCACTGTTGTGCAAACCCTCGTCGACGAAGAGTTCCGCGGCCGTGTCATGAGCATCAACCAGTTCACGTGGGGAGCGTCGGCACTAGGTGGACTGCTTATGGGCTATCTCGCCCAACGATTCGACGCCCCAACCGCAATGACACTCGGCGGAACAGTAGCCGTCTTAGCCACTGCGCTCGTTGGCCGACGCCTGCTTCGTAGCTTCGGGTCAGGCTCAAAACCCATTCCAAACCCCGATACTCCAGCCGAAAACGCCACCTGATCTGGCCTGCCGTGAGCCCAAAGCATCAATTCCAATGCTTTACCGCTTAAATCTGAGTGTCCGAAATTCCATATTAATTAGTTGCGACACGGCACCACTGTGGGCATAATGAGCGCTCTCACCTCGGGCATAAGTTGTACTGATCCCGAATGGCCAGCCCGGACTCGTGTATGAGTTCCGGGGTTTTTAGCTGATATTTCTGTGTTGCCAGCTTAAACAATCTGTAATAAACACACGAAAGGAGTGGGCGCTTGCACCCGTTTGCATACGTTGCCCCAAGTACGGTAGCCGAAGCTGTAGCCGTGCTAAACGAACATGGTGATCGAGCACGACCGCTTGCAGGTGGAACAGACCTGCTGGTGAAAGCTCGAGCCAACGTCTGGGAGCTAGATGCCGTTGTCGACATCAAGAACATCCCGGAACTTATGACTATTTCCGTCAATGGTGATGGTCTCAGCATGGGCGCTGGCGTGCCCTGCTACCAAGTTTACGACAACAGCGAAGTCGCTGCCCAGTACCCTGGAATCATCGACGGTGTATCCATCATTGGTGGAATCCAAATCCAGTCACGCGCTGGCCTTGGTGGAAACCTATGTAATGCAGCGCCATCTGGCGATGGAATCCCCTCGCTGATCGCTTACAGCGCAATCGCCAAGATTGCCAGCGTAAACGGAACCCGTGAAGTCGCAGTCGAAGACTTCTGCACCGGACCAAGCCGAACCGTTCTCGAAGCCGGCGAACTACTCGTCAGCATCGATGTACCGAAGCCTGCAGCCAATTCTGGCGCAGCCTACACACGGTTCATCCCTCGAAATGAAATGGACATCGCCGTGGCTGGCGTTGGTGTCTTTGTTCAGCTCGATACTTCAGGTCAAAACTTTGTATCTGGACGAATCGCACTTGCTTCAGTAGGACCGACACCGATCCTCGCATCTGCAGCAGGCGACAGCCTTGCAGGCAAGCCGGTAAACGACGAAACAATCGCCGCTGCCGCATCGCTCGCAAAAGACGCTGCAACACCGATCACCGACATGCGCGGCACGATCGACCAGCGAAAACAACTCGTAGAAGTGCTCACAGGCCGAATGATCAAACAGGCCGTTGAACGGGCAAGGGGCTAAAAGAACCTAATGACAACTAACTCCCCAAGCAAAGTTCACGTAACTACGACCATCAACGGTCAGGAACACGAACTACTCGTGCCCGGTTACATGAGCCTGCTCGACACACTCCGTGAACTCATTGGCCTCACAGGCACCAAAGAAGGCTGTCTCGACGGCAACTGCGGCGCTTGCACGGTCACTGTCGATGGTCGAATCGTCGACTCCTGCCTCGTACTGGGTGCAGAAGTAAACGGCAAGACTGTCGAAACAATCGAAGGCATGGCCACTCCAGAGGGTCTCCACCCTCTCCAGCAGGCATTCCTTGAAGAGGCAGCTCTACAGTGCGGTATCTGCACACCTGGCTTCCTCGTTGCCGCCAAAGGCCTACTCGATAACGAACCTTCACCAACCGAAGGCCGAATTCGACACTGGCTCGCAGGAAACCTCTGCCGATGCACCGGCTACGACAAAATTGTCCGAGCCGTGCAAAAAGCAAGCAGCTAACACGTAATCGCAATTAGCTGCCAGCAAGTCTTCAAAAACTGCTGGCAGCTATCGCAAATAATCTGGCAT
>CAVOCL010000283.1:0-3307 GCA_963694185.1 Dehalococcoidia bacterium | reverse complement strand
CAGTTTTACCGGCCGTATTCGTTCTGGCAGGGGATGCAGTTTTTTCACGAATGGGGCGTGACGGAGAAAATTCTTTTCGGATCGGACTGGCCAGTGACGACGCCGCAGGACAACATCGATCATTTACGCGGCCTGTCCAAATATGCGAAGGATCACTATCTGCCCTCCGTTCCAGAGAATGAGATCGAAGGAATTATCAACAGGGATGCAGTGGAAATCCTCGGTATCGACTGAGCGAGAAGGGCGGGCGTGGTGTGAGGCTCCGGGCGTAGAACTTACAAGCAGGGGGTCGAGGGTTCGAGTCCCCCATCGCCCACCAAACTTCTTCAATAGTTCGAACTCATCAGCCAGTAAATTGTTTATATTGGCTGATTCAACCTGACCTTGAATTCAGGTTCCTAACGGCAAATATGGGAGACATCAGTGACAATTACGGCTGATTCAAAAACGCTAACCAACTCGCTGATCGAAAATATCGGCAAGGTTATTGTTGGCAAGAGCGAAACCGTCGAACTGGCTCTCGTAGCCCTCATAAGCAACGGTCACGTCTTGATAGAAGACGTTCCGGGTGTTGGCAAGACGATGCTCGTCAGATCGATCGCCACATCGACCGGCTGTGATTACCGACGCATGCAGTTCACTCCAGATTTGCTTCCGAGTGACGTTACAGGTGCTTCGGTTTTCAACCAGAAAACAGGCAATTTCGAGTTTAGACCGGGTCCGATTATGGCCCAGATTGTTCTTGCTGACGAGATTAACCGGGCGACGCCGAAAACGCAGTCGGCTCTGTTGGAAGCAATGGGCGAACAGCAGGTAACGGTTGAGGGAACAACTCGACTATTGCCGAACCCGTTCATGGTGCTCGCAACGCAGAACCCGATTGAGTACGAAGGCACGTTCCCTTTGCCAGAAGCTCAGCTCGACAGATTTTTCATGCGTATTTCTCTCGGGTACCCAACCGCCGAGCAGGAAGTTGCGATTATGGATGGCCGTGAGCATCTCGAACCAATAGATGAACTAAAGCCAGTCTGCACTCCCGACGACATCACAAGATTGCAG
Organism: Dehalococcoidia bacterium; assembly: GCA_963694185.1. Taxonomy (GTDB): domain Bacteria; phylum Chloroflexota; class Dehalococcoidia; order Lucifugimonadales; family Lucifugimonadaceae; genus Lucifugimonas. The sequence continues at coordinate 2,248 of CAVOCL010000283.1, read as the reverse complement.
GTTGAAGCCGACGGTATATATATCGACGGGCTTGTGAAGCAGTACATCGTCGAATTATCGAACGCTACTCGCCAGCATCCTGAAGCGGCACTTGGTGTATCTCCTCGTGCTTCGATCAACCTTATGAAGGGCGGCAAGGCGTATGCCCTGCTGCATGAACGGGACTATGTGGTGCCCGACGATATCAAAGGGATTGCGATTGCGACGTTGGCTCACCGGGTGTTGCTCACGCCGTCGGCCAGAATGCGTGAAGTGACTCAAGAAACCGTGATAGCCGATGTGCTTAGCCAGGTTGCCGTACCCGGCGCCAGCGTTCGAAAAAATTAGTTCGTAAACCCATCAACTCTCAGGGTGTTTATCCGCCCTGAGGCTTCTGTCGGAACACATGCTCCGTTCTTCAAGGTCAACTAATAATCAGAACGAAATCACTTCTGGTGCAGCCGGAACTGGAGGCGGGCGTACTCGCGTAGTTCGACGACTGAAACGACATCCCATTCTTTACGGAATATTGGTTGTCATGGTTCTGGAATTCCTGACCGGAATGGCGACCGGGTTCGATCTTTCAGTTCGGCTTTATTACGCGCTTGGCATCCTGTTGATCGCAGGCTGGATTTGGGCGAAGACGAGTTCGGAACAGATGACTGCTGAGGTCCAGCGGCCGAAGGGTCCTTACACCGTTGGTGATTCGATTTCGGAAACTGTAATTATTCGAAATCGCGGTGGTACGCCAAAGGCGTGGGTTGAAGTTGAAGATCGCACCAATTTACCCGGTGTCCAGTTCAAACGAGTTGCCAGCCTTGGATTGATGATTGCTTTCGACCGGTTCGAAATGTCGGGGAAGGTGACCCGAAGAGGCGAGTACACGGTGGGGCCGTTAGTCGCCCGAACGTCTGATCCGTTCAGCATGTTTCCACAGGAGGTTGAGTTCGGTGGGCAGGAAACGGTTCTGGTCTATCCAAAGATTATCGATATTCCCGATTTCGCTTCACCTTCAGTTCACCTTGTAGGCGATAACTCGCGCAGGCAGCGGGCTCGTGTGCTGAGTACCGATGTCGCTTCTGTGCGCGAGTACGAGCCGGGTGATGCACTTGGCAGGATTCACTGGCTGACGACAGCTCGAACCGGCATGTTGATGGTGAAGCAGTTTGACCAGGGTTCTTCGAGCGATATGTGGGTGCTGTTCGACCAACATATGGATTCCGTAGTGGCGATCGGAGAAGATTCAACCGATGAGATTGGTGCGACGGTCGCCGCGTCGGTTATCGATCGATACAACCGCGGTTTTCTGCCTGTTGGCTATGCCTCCCACGGCAGCAAGTCGCTTGTAGCGGCTCCCGATCGATCGGCACATCAGCGCGAACAGATCATGCGTCATATCGCAGCTAGCAAACCAGTTGGCGAAATTTCGATGCTGGAAACGTTGTCTGACTTGGAGCGTGAACTCGGGCAAAACACTTCGCTTGTGGTTATTACCGCAGCCAGAGATGGCGCTTGGGTGGAAGCGCTGGGCGGACTTTCAAAGCGAGGCGTTCGAGTTAGCACTGTACTGATTGATCGCTCGTCGTACGGTGGCGATTCGAACAGCGAGGCGCTTGACCACCTGACCGCCATTGGTGTTTCGACGTATCCGATATCCCGTGGCGATTCGATTTCCAATGCGCTTTTGAATCCTGTTGGGGGCGCTCAGGAAGGTCTTACACGAGCATCGACGCTTGCTCACGCAGAACCGCAGCCGGAAACCGACGAATCATCTGATTCGAGCGCTGATCCTGTCGATGCCGATGCGATGTCAATTTTTGCGCCACCCCCAAAGGCTGATAAGCAGGGTGGTGACAAATGAAGATAAGCACCGCCACAGATTTTCTGGATACCGTGCCTGGTCCGCAGTTGATCGTCGAATCGTCAGAGCAGGGAAGGCTTGAGTCGTTCGTCTATGGAATTACTCGATTCGCACCGGTGCACGATTGGGTAACTTTTACGATATTCATCTGGATGATGGTCAACGTTGGTTGGTCGGTGCAGCTCGCGGGCTGGGGTGATCTTCCTTCGGTGATACCAACATTGCTGATGGGTACGGTTGCGGCTTTTGTAGTTTCGAAGTTGGATTTCAACTGGCTACTGACAATGTTGTACGCAGCTGGCTTGGGATTCTTCGTTGTGATCTGGCAGGGCACTCGGCATGCGGTTGGGGACGATCCGGTTAACCGCGCTGTCGATGGCTTTGCACGGTTCGCAGAATGGATTGAGA
>CAVOCL010000282.1:0-3353 GCA_963694185.1 Dehalococcoidia bacterium | reverse complement strand
CCAGCGGGTACGGATAACTCGCAAGGAGTATCGATACCAGGAAGCGCCGTACAACGGGTGGCTGCGTGATCACGGCGTTGAGCCGCCTTCGATACAGGTTTCATACGAAGGCTGGGTTGGAGTGGCCGAGCTAACGGAGGAGCAGACTCAGGCTGGCTTCTTAGGCCACACAGCTTCTAATTTCATACGTGATTATCCAGAGGGTCGACACGCCGATCAGCCGTGGATGCTTTACGTGAACTTCTTCGAGCCGCACCCGCCATATACGGGTCCCTTGAACGATTTATATGATCCCGCTGAGATTGAGGTCGGACCAGGATTCAGGAAGCGGCCTGATACCGGATCGCTTGTGAATAAGTTGCGGTCGGATTTCTATATGGGTGGCGGGGCTAATCCACTTGGCGAGGCCGGGGGCGACGTTCACGACACGACCACGGAAGAAGGTTTCCGGAAGCTGCGTGCGCAGTACTTTGCCAACGTGACGCTGGTCGACAATCAGCTTGGGGTTATTTTTGGGGCTTTGGAAGAGAGCGGTCAGGCCGACAACACGATAATTGTGTTCACGAGCGAGCACGGCGAGATGGCTGGCGATCACGGGATGCTTGAGAAACGATCTTTGTACGAAGAGGCTTCTAACGTACCGTTCCTAATGCACGTGCCATGGCTAAACGAAAATCATCAGACGCGTGTTGCGGGTTCGATTGGTCAGGTTGATTTAGTGCCTACTTTGCTCGATTTTTCGGGCAGTGAGATTCCCGATCATCTGGAAGGCAAGTCGTTACGACCCGTGATGCGGGGTGACGAGGATCTTTCCGACAACGATGTGTTCATTCAGTGGAACGGTATGGGTGATAGGAATTTGGGTTCGCCCGAGATCAATCGCATGGTGTCGATTCCGTGGCGTGGTGTTGTGACTGGCGATCGATGGAAGTTGAACCTTTCGCCGGGAGATCAGTGCGAGTTGTATGACCTGAACACTGATCCTGCTGAGTTGGAGAATTTGTTCGACAAACCCGAGCACAAGGATCGTATTCGTCAGATGGCGGCACGTATCCGCATCTGGCAGGACGAGACTGGCGACGACATGCCGCTACCGACGGTCTGATACGGCTTGCCGCGTTTTCTTGGAGGGCACGTGGTTCCCTTTCCTGAGCGGAGTCATCGGAGTCGAAGGATCTGGGGTGGGGACGCGCTGCTACGGATGATTGCAACTGACGCTGGCATTCCCCCTCAACCTAACCTTCTCCCTCAGGGAGAAGGAATAAGAACTCACCCTACAACCGCCCAGCCGCCGAAGGTCCCTCCACGGGGGTCGGGAAATGGGAGGCGGCGCTCGAAGCTGAATTCGCACAACACCGGAGCGCGCCACTTCGCTTATCCCGCGAACCAAAGTGTGTGGCTAGCACGTAGAGACTGGGAATCAGTGTTGGCTGGGAAAGCCCAAGACTCGATATATGGGCAGACTAATAGCAGTCCCAGCTATAGCTACAACTTTGATCATCATTTTGCTATTGATGATCCAACTAATCTGGAATTTTTAGCGACTTACGAGAGTCACCGGTAGCGCGCCGCTAAACGACGGCCATGTTCGGCTGCTGCGAAACGGCCGGGTCGACAGATGCCCAGTAGCGGTCGAACACGTCACGGGTTTCCTGGTAGCTTCGTGCGCCAAATAGCTCGACCCGGAACGATCGCACCCGATCACGTCCGCCGGCGTACCACGACAGATGACGCTGCATCTGGATGAGCCCGACCTTCTCAGGAAAGTGCTCCATGATCAGCGGCATGTGGCGGTTGATCACACGGGTCTGGTAATCGTATTTGCCCTCTGGCGAAAGATCTTCAAACGACTCGTCGAACACCCAGGGAGCGCCCATCGCTGCTCGACCGATCATCACCGACTCGACGCCAGTTTCTGCGGCCATTCGACGGGCGTCCGACATCGACTTTACGTCGCCGTTGCCTGTAATTGGAATATTCACGGCGTCGACGACCTGCGAGATCATCTCCCACTTGGAAAGTCCGGTGAACTGCTGCGATCGTGTGCGTGGGTGAACCGTGATGGCATCGACGCCAACGTCTTCGGCCATCTTGGAAACTTCGACGGCGTTCAGGTGCTTTTCGTCCCAGCCGCTGCGAATCTTAATCGTGAACGGCACCGTGAGAACTTTACGCATCGCTGAGAGAATCTCGGCGGTTTTCTTTACATCTTTCATCATCGCCGAGCCACGCCCGGTCTTCGTAATTTTCTGAACCGGGCAACCCATGTTCAGATCGATGATGTCGGCACCCTGATCTTGCAACCACTGTGCGCCGGGCACGAGAAATTCGGCTTCCGCCCCGAGAATTTGCAGTGCGATCGGCTTTTCTTCGGGCAGGTACTTGGCGATATCGTAACGAGTCTTTGCGTTCATTCGGGTCAAACCCGTCGCATCGATCTCTTCGCTAGTCGTGAGCGCGCTGCCGCATTCCCGGGCCACCGTGCGGTACGCAGCGTTCGAGATTCCAGCCATGGGGGCGAGCCGTGCCAGCCCTTTTATTTCGACATTGCCAATGAACATGTATTGAGTATACGTAGGGTTCGTACTCGAACGCACTAGCCGGTAATGACCACCTGTGGACCAGATCACAGGCCGTTCAGCCGGCGATCGCACGCACGAACAGGAACGGCGGGCGCATTCGTTCTTCGAGTAGGCCGGGTTCGAACACTTCGCCTTCGGGTGTGGCGTGGTCTTCTGAAATGCGATCAATCCGAAATCCCGATTCGGTGAGCATGTTCAGGGTTGTTGCCAGCGTTCGGTGATATTTCACTACGCCGTCAACAATCCAGTGAGAAACCCGTTCGCCTTCACTCGAATAGTCGGTAACTTCCCAGCCGATGCGTTCGCCTTCATCGTCTTTTACCCAACCGCGACGCTTGCCAAGAATAGCCGTCGTAATCGGGTGCTCGATCGAGAAGACAAGCGCACCTCCTACCTTCAACCATGAACGAATATGTTCGATCACAGGCTTCAAGTGTTCTACGTAGTGAAACATCAACGAACTCACCACAAGATCGAACTCCGATTCGGGCAGCTCAAGTTCTTCGACGAACGATCGCCGGAATTCGATTTCTGGCCGAGGATTTTGTCGTGCCACTTCGAGCATATTTTCCGACGGTTCAATGCCCAGAACATTAATAGCTCCTTGATCGACCAACCAGCGAGCAAAATCGCCTGCTCCGGACCCAAGATCAAGAACGGTCGTGCCGGTTAATACAGGCAGCAGTGCTCGAATCCCCGGCTGCTCGACGGTGTAGTTCATCGCTACAGGATTTTCACGAGCTCGCGAATACCCGGCGAAAAACTCGTCGT
>CAVOCL010000281.1:0-3360 GCA_963694185.1 Dehalococcoidia bacterium | reverse complement strand
AACGGCCTTGTCGAAGATCGATGGATTCGATGTGACCCCGGTGACTCCAAGATCGATGAACTTCTGAAGTTCGCCTGAGCGGAGCATGTCTCGGCTGATCGAATCGAGCCATATCGACTGGCCGTTTTCTAGTGCCTTCTGAATGTTGTTCATAACTCTCCTGACGGAGACAACTGATAAATATCGAATCTAGCTTTTAGAAATCTGATCTTTTTCGATTGCGGCAACTTTTTCAAGTCGGCGCAGGAAGCGAGGTTCATCGGCTTCTAGATTGGCGGCCATGAACGACTTCACAAGATCTTCAGCGAGCGCCACACCAACTACGCGGGCTCCCAAACATAGAACGTTCATATCGTCGTGACGGACTCCCTGTCCGGCCGAATACGTGTCGTGGCAAAGTCCGGCTCGAACACCGGGGTACTTGTTCGCTGCGATAGCGGCACCAACACCACTTCCGCAGATCACGATGCCACGTGCGGCTTCGCCCGATTGCACGGCTTCAGCAACTGGAGCTGCGAAGTCAGGGAAGTCGTCTTCGGCGTCATAAGCGTGCGCACCCTTATCGACAACCTCGTGTCCCAGGCTTACAAGCACCTTCGCTAAGTCGGATTTTAGGTCGTAGCCGCCGTGGTCGGCGCCGATTGCCACTTTCATTTCAAGCCAGCCTGTTCAAATACTCACTAAATTTCAGTACAAGACATTCTCGGCGTATTTTTTGGAATTAGCCACCGAGAATATTGATTCTTTCGAGACTTACGTCGATTACCAGTAACGTGCGGCGCCAGCGACCTTGACTCGAACCGAGTAGAGCGAGGTATCGCCACAGATGTAAATCCGCTTGCCGTCCTTGTCGCCAAAAACGAGATTAGCCGTTGCCTGCTCGGGGATGAGGATCTTTCCGAGCAACGTGCCGTCTGACGAATAGCACTGCACACCGTCACGTGCACTGGTCCATATATTGCCGAGTTCGTCGACCCGGAATCCGTCTGAGGCACCGGGGCGAACTTCGGCGAACAGTCGACGATTCGACAGGGTCTTGCCGTCATCTGCTACATCGAAAACCGTGATGTCGCGTGGATCGCCGGTGTCGGCAAGGTAGAACAGTTTTTCATCGGGCGAAAACGCGAGACCGTTGGGGCGATCGCCGACTTTATCGACAACCGTTAGTTCGTTAGATTCTGGGTCGAAACGATATGTTAAGTTGCCGTCGAGTTCCGATTCGCGCTTGTTGCCCTCTCGATCGGAAAGAATGCCGTATGGAGGATCGGTAAACCAGATCGTGCCATCGGATTTCACAACGAGGTCGTTCGGTGAGTTAAGACGCTTGCCTTTAAGATTGTCGACGAGAGTAACGATCGTGCCGTCGGCTTCAGTGCGAGAAATACGGTTGGCTGCGTGCTCGCAGGAAACCAACCGGCCCTGAGGATCTCGAAAGTGGCCATTGGTGTTGTTGCACGGCTCACGGAAGACCGTCGTGTCGCCGGAGCCAGCGCTGAATTTCAGGATGCGGTTATTCGGGATGTCCGACCACAACACGTAATCGCCTTCGGGAAAGTAGACCGGACCTTCAGCCCACTCGCAGCCGGTGAAATGCTTTGAGATTTCGGCGTCTTTATCGATCAGATCAAGGAAGCGATCGTCGATTACTTCGATTCCCTCAAGAAGTTCCTCAGCCGAAGTCGCCGAGCGGTGGTTTGCAAATGTCTTATTTTCTGCTGTCATAGAAAGATTCACTTCGTTCTTGGTGATTGTCGAGTTTTGATTAGTTAGTAGGACGGGTTGCGCCGGCTATATTCAGTTCGATGCTCCAGATAGAACTGGTCGCACCGATAAAAAGTGTCTGGTTGTCGGACATGCCACCAAAAGATAGGTTGGCTGCCACTTCTGGCGTGTGAATTTTACCGAGCAAATCGCCGTTCGGGTTGAAGACTTGAACTCCATCGCCAGACGCCACCCAGATATTGCCATCGATATCGGCTCGAAAACCATCAGGCACACCGGGGTCCACTTCAGCGAATACCCGAGGATTTTCCAACGTAGCGCCAACGACATCGAACGCCATCAAGTTGTGCGCTCGGAACTCGCCGTGCGTCCGACCGGTATCACCGACGTAAAGCACCGATTCGTCGGGCGAGAACGTTATGCCGTTCGGCTTATCGAAGTCTTCGCTGACCACGGATAGTTCAAGCGTGTCGGGATCGATTCGAAACACCCGATTTCGATCCTGTTCGAGACTGTCGGCATGCCCGACTGTTGAATCGAGAAAGCCGTAGTCGGGATCGGTAAACCAGATCGATCCATCCGACTTCACTGCCACATCGTTTGGCGATGTAAGTTTCCCGCCGTTGTAGGATTCAGCCAACGTGGTGAGGCTGCCGTCATACTCTTCACGAACAACGGTGCGACCCTTCGTGAGGCAAGAAATAACCCGCCCTTCGCGGTCGACCGTGTTCCCGTTCGCCCGGCCTGACGGTTCACGGTAGATACCCGAGCCTTCCGACTCGCCCCAGCTAACGATTCGGTCGTTTGGAATATCGCTGACGATCACCTTGTTCAGGTGCGGAACCCAGCAGACGCCTTCCGCAAACGCCAGGCCATCTGCCAGCAACTTCAGCGTTGGGTTTGGGCCAAGAATCCGCTGGAACTCATCGTCAAATATTTCAAAGTCTGGCATTTGCGTGCAACCTCAGCGTTCCGTGCAAGCTTTTGAGAATGGAGCGGAGAGTATCACTCGTGATCGAGATTGGCACTCGGTGGGCGCCGTTCAGCAGCTAATATCGTTATCTGATATTTCGATTCGACTTGAGATGGGTGTTTGAATGGTTCTGGAAATGGCTGGCAAAACCGACCCCGGATTATTCCGTGCGGGAGTCGGCAGGGCGGTAATTACGCCACCAGTTGGGTTCGTTATCGATGGTCCCGAGCATGGCGCTCGTGAATCGACCGGCGTGCTGGACGACCTGCTGGCTAGGGTCGTTGTTCTCGAATCGCAGGGCACCCGAGTCGTTCTTGTCAGTCTCGATGTTTGGGGATTGTCGCAATCGATTTCAGCATCTATCAAGTCCGCGGCCGGTGCCGCAGCTGGCGGCGATGCGAACTCTGTCTGGCTTACCACCACAGGCAACGCGTCAAGCCCGCCGTTATGGCGCGACGATCCGCAGTACGCCCGCTATGCCGCCTATCTCCCCGAGCAGATCGCCGGAGCTGTGCGCATGGCCGTGAGTTCTCTGGAGCCCGCCTCAATGGGTTCTAAGGGAACACTGTTGCCCGATGTATCCACATTCATAGAAGGTCCGGGTCGACCCGGCAATGCAGCCCTTTTCGTGGTCGCTATAAACCGTGCCGATGGGTCAGGTATAG
>CAVOCL010000280.1:0-3366 GCA_963694185.1 Dehalococcoidia bacterium | reverse complement strand
GCTGAAGTTCGTTTACTGTCGGGTCGTCGCCGTAAACATCATCGCCAAGCTCGGCGTCGTACATTGCCTGCCGCATCTCGGGGCTGGGGTGTGTGACTGTGTCGCTGCGTAGATCGACTCGGATCATACCGTTAGTTCTCCTGAACGGAAAGGTTCTTAACTTAAAGGGAAGCTTCGTACCGATTTCTATTTCGACCGGCGATTCTAACCGTCCAATGACTCCGCGCCAACGGTCCGAACGTATACTCGAATGAGACTTTCAGAGCCGACGCCCGGCATTAAGAGCAAGATCGACTAATTTGACCACTTCCCCACCAACCGAATCGAACAGCAGCGGCAAATCGAAATTTGCCGATCCAATTCCGTGGATCATGATGCTGACTGCCATCGTTTTGGACCAGCTTACAAAGTGGCTGACAATTCAGAACCTTGCGGTTGGGCAATCGTGGCCAGAAACAGGATTCTTCAGGTTCACTCACGCATGGAACACGGGAACAGCCTTTTCGTTGTTTCAGGGCCAGGGCGACATTCTGACGTGGGTATCGCTGGGTGCCGTCGTCATTTTGACGTGGATATACCGTTCAATCGATAACCCGTCGTGGCTACTGCGAATTGCTTTCGGAATGCAGTTCGGTGGTGCGATCGGCAACATCATCGATCGTGTTCGAATCGGGCATGTAACCGACTTCATAGACGTAGGGCCGTGGCCGATATTCAACATCGCCGACTCTTCGATCGTGATCGGAATCGGCCTAATGATTTTCTACTTCTGGTTCCTCGATAAGGCACCAGAAAAAACTGATGCCGATCCTGAGACGGCGGAAGAATCCGTTGCTGAATCTTCCGCTGTAGTCGAGGCGAGCGCACCTAGCGTATCTGCCGAATCGTCCGAGCCTGCCGTCGCAAAAACCTCGCTCGAGTCTAACGAATAGTCGAGTTGAGAAAATCCTGATGGAAATTACAGTATCTGGCGGACGAGCCGGACAAAGGCTCGATGTGTTTGTATCCGAGCAGTGGGACGAAGCAAATTCACGTTCCGATGCCCAACGAATTATTAAAGCTGGTGGCGTTTCGGTCGATGGCAAGGTTGTTTCGCGAGTATCTGCAAAACTCAATGAGAATCAGCTGGTGCGAGTCACATCGAAGTCTGATGTCGTTGAAGAAACGATCATCGCCAGCAATATCCCTCTAACGGTCGCTTTCGAAGACGACCACATCGCCGTTATCAACAAACCAGTCGGAATGACCGTTCATCCGGGAGCGGGTCACATCGATGACACGCTTGCGAACGGTGCTATCAAACGCTGGCCCCAATTGGCCGGGATTGGCGAACGCGAACGGCCGGGAATCGTTCATCGGCTCGATCGTGACACCAGCGGGTTAATGGTTATTGCCCTCACCGAACAGGCATACACCCGGCTTTCCGAAATGATCTTCAACCGCGAAATCACACGAATCTACACAGCACTCGTTCACGGTGTGCCGGATTCTCGTGAAGGTGTTATCGACGCTCCGATCGGACGAAATCACCACCACCGCACGAAACAGGCCATCGATGAAAATGGCCGGCCGTCTCGCACCCATTACAAGGTCGATTTCGAAATCGGCAATTTTTCGTTCCTCGAAGTACAGCTCGAAACCGGTCGTATGCATCAGATTCGTGTTCACCTGGAGGCCATTGGGCATCCCGTTGTCGGCGATCAGGTCTACGGTAAACGTGCCAGTTCGATGATCAAAAACCTGAATCGACAGTTCCTTCACGCCTCGAAGCTGGAGTTTGTTCATCCGGTGACTGGCGAGCAATTGTCGATCGAGTCAAAACTCCCCACTGATCTTCAACACGCCCTCGATTCACTCGCCTAATCGTCGTGACGATTTGTAGTTACTAACGTTCCCTATCATCCCAGTCGCTGCTAAAGTTTTTCGAATGACAAGCCCAACCACCCCGGTTCGAGTCCGCTACGCGCCCAGCCCAACCGGCATCCCACACATCGGAAATATCCGCACTGCTCTGTTCTGCTGGATACTCGCCAAACAAACTAAAGGTCAGTTCATCGTTCGTATCGAAGACACCGACCGCAGTCGATACGAAGCCGACGCCGAGAAGGCGATTTTTGACTCGCTGGATTGGCTTGGACTTGATTGGGATGAAGGCCCCGGCAAGGGTGGTCCGCACGCTCCTTATGTACAGTCGGAACGCAAGCAGACGTATATCGAAGCGGCACACCGACTAGTCGAGTCGGGTCATGCCTACTTTGACGACACGACTCCCGAGCAACTGCACGCTTTACGTGAGCGCCAGCGCGCAGCCAAGCAGCCGCCTCGATACGACGGACGAGGTCGGCACCGAAGTCCTGAAGAGATCGAAGAGTCTCGCAAGGCAGGACTGCCGATTACGATCAGACTGAAAGTCCCCGAACACGGGGCTGTTTCATTCATCGATACCGTGCGTGGCAAGATTACGTTCCAGCTAAAAGAGCTCGACGATTTCGTAATTCTGAAGTCGGATGAGATGCCGACCTACCATCTGGCCCACATCCTTGATGATCAGGCGATGGGCATAACCCACGTCATCCGTGGTGACGAATGGATTTCGAGCACGCCTCGGCATTTGTTAATTCACCAGGCACTCGGAATCGAGCCGCCAGAATATGTTCACGTCCCGCTGATTCTCGGCAAGGACAAGGCAAAGCTGAGCAAGCGTCACGGGGCTACATCAGCCCTCGAATATCGTGATCTGGGATTCTTGCCCGACGCCGTGTTCAACTTCATGAGCCTGCTCGGTTGGTCGCCTGGTGACGACACCGAAGTAATGAGCCGTGATGAGATTGTTCGACGATTCAGCGTCGACAGGATCAACGATTCCCCAGCCACATTCGACTCCGAAAAGCTCGAATGGATGAACGGCGTCTACATCCGCAACATGTCTGAAGATCAGCTAATCATTGAGTTGCTGCCGTTCATGGAGCGACCCGAAGCCGAGGGAGGCATGCCTGATTCGGTGGCACGTCCGCTCGATCGTGATTATCTGAAAACGATTATCCCACTGGTACACGAACGCCTGAAGTTGCTGACCGAAGGCACAGATACGCTTGATTTCTTCTTCGCCGACAACGTGAATCCAGCAGCGGAAGACCTGCCGGGTCGCAAGATGGACGCCGAAATGACCAAGCGGGCGCTTACCGCTGCTCTCGAACTCTGCAAGACAGCATCGCCGTTCGAGCCAGAGCATCTGGAAGTCGAATACCGTGCGCTTGCCGAAAAGATCGAGATGAAGCCGGGTCAGCTTTTCTCGCCAATTCGAGTTGCAACAACCGGTAAATCGTTCGCCCCTCCTCTGTTCGACACGATGGCTGCAATAGGCCA
>CAVOCL010000279.1:0-3379 GCA_963694185.1 Dehalococcoidia bacterium | reverse complement strand
TCTTTAGAGAACGCTATGCTCCGATGACCGCACTTTCCCACCCCAAATATTCCAAGAAATAATTGCCTGTGACCGACCCGTTCGTCCACCTACACAACCACTCTGAGTACTCCCTACTTGATGGGTTCAGCAGGTTGAAAGACATGGTCAACAGGGCGGTGGAACTCGAACAGCCCGCGATAGCGCTTACCGACCACGGAAACCTTCACGGTGCTATCGATATTTATCAGGCAGCCAAAAAGGCCGGCATCAAGCCGATCATCGGTGTCGAAGGCTATGTAGCCGACGGCCCGCGTGACGAACGAAATCCGCAAAAGCGATCGCCATTCCACATGACGGTTCTCGCCCAAAACAAGGTCGGCTATCAGAACCTCCTGAAGCTCGTAACGGCATCTCACATCGAGGGTTTCTACTACCGCCCACGAATGGACCGAGAGATTCTCGAAAAATACTCGGAAGGCCTGATCGTTCTATCCGGTTGCCCGTCAGGCGAACTCGCTCGCTACATTAAAAACGGCGATACGGATGCGATTAGCGAAACGCTCGAGTGGTACGGAAACGTATTCCAGGACCGCTACTACCTGGAAATGATGATGCACGAGCACGTGCCCGATCAGGCAGAGATCAATACCAAGCTCATCGAACTCGCCAACCAAACTGGCCTGCCGATGGTCGTGACAAACGATTCCCACTACGTAAGGCGTGAAGATTCCGAAGCGCAGGACATTCTCACCTGCATCCAGACGAACTCGAATATCAAAGACCCCAAGCGTCTTCACATGGAAGACACGACCTACTACCTGCGCAGTGCCGCCGAAATGCAGGCCGAGTGGTCGCACCTTCCTGAAGCGCTCGCAAACACGGTAAAAATTGCCGAGTCATGCGAACTCGAACTCGAATTCGGTAAAACCTACGTTCCTCGTTACGCAACGCCCCAAAATAAGCCTTCGATGGAGTATTTGAAGGAACTCTGCTACGAAGGACTCAAGAAGCGATTCGACAATAATCCGAGTGAAGAGGTACTCGAACGCCTTGAGTACGAACTCGGAATCATCGAAGAAACCCGGTTTTCAGACTATTTCCTCGTTTGCTGGGACATTTTCAACTTCGTAAACGAACGTGGAATTCTCTCTGCGGTTCGTGGATCCGCCGCGGCCAGCCTCGTTCTCTACTGCCTCGAAGTAACCCAGATCGACCCTGTTGAAGCCGACCTGTTCTTCGAACGTTTCCTGAACGTCGAGCGTCGCGAGATGCCTGATATCGACATGGACTTCGCCGACGACCGTCGCGCCGAGGTGATCAAGTACTGTATCGACCACTACGGTCGAGAACACGTCGCCCAGATCGTCACGTTTGGCACGCTCGGAGCCAAGGCCGCCATTCGCGACACCGCCCGTGCCCTCGCACTCCCGCTCGACCTCAGCGACAAGCTCGCCAAGATGGTCCCGCTTACTCTCAACATCAAGTTGAAAGACGCCATCGCAGAATCGGCCGAAATGCGTGCTGAAATCTCTCGCAACAGTGATGCGCGCGATTTAATCGAGATGGCGCAACGCCTCGAAGGGTCGGTTCGCCACTCAAGCACCCACGCAGCTGCAGTCGTTATTTCAGAAAAGCCATTGACCGACTACGTGCCTCTGCAACGAGCTACCAGCGGTGCCGAAGATGCCAGCCCGATGACCCAGTATTCGATGCATCCCGTCGCCGACGTTGGGTTGCTGAAGATGGACTTTCTGGGTCTCGCCAACCTCTCAATCCTCGATCAGTGCGTGAAGCTAATCGCCGAAACCACCGGCGAGCACATGGGTGTCTACGACGTTCCGATCAACGATCCCAAAGCGTTCCAAATTCTCGGTGAAGGCGACACGTTAGGCGTGTTCCAGCTCGAATCGGCCGGGATGCGCAAAAACATCAAACTGCTCAAGCCCACGACTATCAATGACCTCGCGGCGATGATCGCCCTCTATCGACCTGGCCCAATGGAGCACATTGGAACATTCATCGAGGCCAAGCACGGGCGCGCCGAAATTTCGTACCCGCACGACGACCTTCGAGAGCTTCTAGAGCCGACTTACGGCGTTCTCGTCTATCAAGATCAGGTCATGCTGATCGCACAGGCGTTCGGTGGCTACACGCTCGGGGAAGCCGACATTCTTCGCAAGGCGATGGGCAAGAAAATCGCTGCGGTTATGGATGCCGAGCACGAAAAGTTCAACGCCGGCGCGCTGAAAAAGGGCTACACCGAAGATCAGGCGAACACCGTGTTCGATCTCATGGCGCCCTTCGCCGGATACGGCTTCAACAAGGCCCACGCAGTTTCGTACGCCTACATTGCGTACTGGACAGCCTATTTCAAAGCCAACTATTCAACCGAATACATTGCGGCAGTGCTCGACTCGGCGTCTGGCAACCCCGAAAAAGTGGGCGAGGCGATCAGGGAAGCTTCTCGGCTCAAAATCGGTATCAAGCCACCCAGCGTTAACTACTCCCGTTCAGGATTCACTATCGAACGCGAAGCCGATGGCAACGACGCCATCCGCTTCGGGCTAGCAGCAGTCAAAAACGTTGGTGCGGGCGCTGTAGATCCTATTGTTGAAGTCAGAGAAGCTGGCGGGCTGTTCAAAGACATCGAAGACATCTGCCGACGTGTCGATTCAAAGTCCCTCAATCGCCGAACTCTGGAAAGCCTGATTCGAGTTGGCGCATTCGATGAATTCGGTGGCCGAGGAAATCTGCTCGAATCTGTCGATCGCATAATCGGCGCAGTTCAGCGCCAAACCAAGCTGCGAGAATCAGGCCAAACATCGATGTTCGATATGCTCGGAGAATCAGTTCCGGCCCCTATGGTCGAGATCGAAATCAAGACTGCCGATGACACCACTGATCAGGAACGAGTGATCTGGGAACGTGACCTGCTAGGAGTCGAGCTGACTCTGAGTCCGTTCACACGGGATATGCGACGGCAGCCTGAAAATATTATCGTTTTCGCATCCGATATCACCGCTGAAATATCCGGCCAAAAACGTGCGGCTCTGGGTCAGGTAAACGGCATACGAGAATTGACGACGAAACGTGGTGACAAGTTCATATCGCTGAACCTGACACTACTCGATGGCGACGTCGAGATGGTCGTCTGGCCAAATATCCTCGAACAGAACCCAACGCTCTGGGAGAACGGTAACTTTGTATCGATCACCGGCGAAGTTCGGGAACGATTCGGGCGTGTATCTATCTCCGTCGAAACCGCCACCGAGTACCAGCTCAAAGCTGAAGGTCAGGTTGAAGCCGAGGCCGAAGCAATCAAAAATGAACCTGCGCCAGTTGTACGGGCAGGATTCAATGAAGCAAGCGAGCCGCGGCCGGTGCTGAACGATCCAGC
>CAVOCL010000278.1:0-3385 GCA_963694185.1 Dehalococcoidia bacterium | reverse complement strand
GTCTCAAACCACGTCACGTCGTAATCCTTCAACCAGTTTCCAATCTCGATAGCCGCAAACGTACTGAACCGATCGTGAGCCTCGATCAAAATATCCACGTCATCGCCCACAGCATCACGAACCGCCCCGATCAACGCCTTCGTCACCTGCGTTTCCTTGCGTGACAGTTGCATGTGCGCATCGCCGAACGGATCGAACTTCAGCGCCGTGTAGCCCTTCGCCACTACCTCAGCCGCCTTTTCAGCGAATCCCTCCGGAGTGCGCTCGCCCGAATACCACCCGTTTGCGTAAACCCGAACGTTGTCTCGAACTTTCCCGCCGAGCAGCGAATGGACGGGAACACCCAATGACTTTCCGAGAATGTCCCAGCACGCCATTTCGATTCCCGCCATGGCAGGAGTGACCTTCAAGAACGCCGTGAGATACAGCTTGTGAAATATTTCGTGAATATTGCGTGGATCCATCCCAATAACGAGATGCTTAACCTCTTCGATCGCCGCTACCCGTGGCTGGGTTTCCGACCCACCTGTCGCCTCGCCAATACCAACCAGTCCCTCGTCGGTTTCAACTACGACGTAGATCCAGTTCTTCCACGGATTTCCAACAACAACGGTCCTAATATCAGCGATCTTCATTCAGTTGCTCCAGGGCATCTAGGCATCTAGATGCTTGTTTGTTTGAGTCGCCGGCAATTTGCGACTGCTAGATTCGCCGGAATTCTACCGTCCTGCGTAAGCAAGCGTGGCTGGAATACAATCTCGACTCACGAATGTTCTTCCGGTTAGCAGCAATCCAACTAGTACAACAGGCATAAGCGTGGCGAAAACAATACAGCCCGACTACCACTACCACCTGAAAATAGCGTCGAATACGTCAATTAGCCCTGATAACAAATCGGTGGCTTTCGCTGTTCATAGCTTCGACGTCGACACCGATCAGGCCAACACCGATATCTTCGTCAAAAACCTTGGCGTTAACGCCGACCCAACACAGATAACAACCACTGGTAAAGCATCGAACCCTGCTTTTTCACCTGATGGGCAATTCGTTGCATTTCTCGATGAGGACGATGCCGACGTAGAGCAAATATTCACACGAAGTCTCGAAGGCGACACTGCTCCAGAGCCTATAACCAGCCAGGTAGCCAGCGTCGATGCGTTTGCGTGGTCGCCAGATGGGTCCAAGTTAGCGTTCAGATCACTGGTCCCCGGCCCCGACGAACTCGAATCAATAAACACCGAGCGATCTTCTCCAGAGCGACCCATAATCCGCACGGCGCGGCGCATTCGCTATCGTCAGGACGGCGTGGCATGGCGCGGCGATTCGTTCTATCACCTGTTCGTTCTCGATGTAGCTTCGAACGAAACCACTCAAATCACGTCAGGTGAAGGCGATGACGGCCCACCGGTCTGGTCGCCCGACGGCAATCACATCGCCTACATAACCGATTCGAACGAGGAACGCGAACTCACATCCAAGACCGAACTGTTCGTTTGCGAATCCGATGGTTCATCAAAAACCATGTGGTCGGGCGATATGTTCATGGTCGAATCAATCGCATGGCAACCCAGTTCAAGGCGGATCGCAGTTACCGGTGCCGCAACCAAATCAGAAGCTGGCGGCTACGGGCTCACCACTCAATCGAGCATTTACGTTCTCGATCCGTACTCAGAACCGTTGAAACTCACCGATGATTCGATCAGGCCTCATGCCAACGGAGGTGGATTCCCAGTCACCGCAAGCAGCCCCCAGATGACGTGGACCGCCAGTGGCAACATCGTGTTTGGAGCCGATTCAAAAGGGCAATCACATGTTTGCGTGGTGAATCCGGCAGCACCAAACGAAGTTCGCAAAGTAACCGACAGCTGGCAGATCACCGAATCCGCAATCAGTTCTGAGGCGGGTTTCGCAGTTGTAGCTGCAAGTTCACCGACATCTCACGGCGAACTACACCTCATCGATCTCAACTCGGGCGACGTTCACACCGTCACCAATCTCAACAAAGAGTTCTTCAACGAGTACGATATCGCTACTTTAGAAAAGTTTTCAATCACAAGAGACGATGGGTTCGAGATCGAATCACGCGTTTGGTTCCCGCCCGATTTCGATCCCAGCAAGAAATACCCGCTAATACTCGACGTACACGGCGGACCTCACAGCGCTTTCTACGATTCCTTCTACCCCATCCACCAAATTGGCACCGGAGCCGGGTACGTTGTCGTGGCACCAAACCCAAGAGGGTCGTCAACGTACGGCCTCGACTTCGCCACCGCCGTTCATGGCGACTGGGGCATTGGCGACTACGACGATGTAATAGCGGCCATGGAACAAGTCGCCGCCCGAGATTACATCGACGAATCACGAGTGGTTATTCATGGCTCGAGCTACGGCGGGTTCATGTCGAGCTGGGCAGTTGGCCACACCGATAGATTCAACGCCGCTGTTATCGCAGCGCCTGTAACCAATCTCGAAAGCTTCTACGGAACATCAGATATCGGCGTGAACTTCACTGAAACCCAAATCGGCGGCGAACGATTCGAAGCGATCGAACAGTATCGAGAACACTCCCCGCTCACCTACGCCCGAAACGTGAACACCCCCGTGCTACTACTTCACGGTGAAGACGACGCTCGCGTACCAATCGAACAGTCGGAACAGTACTTCGTAGCTCTCAAACGACACGGCAAGGAAGTTGAGTTCGCCAGACTACCGGGAACAAGTCATGGAATATTCAGGGCGAAGCACCCGATGATTCGCCAGGAGTATTTCAAGCGGATGCTCGACTGGTTCGAACGCCACAACACTCGATAATCGATTAACGAAAAAGGGCCGGTGCAATGCACCGGCCCTGAATTTCTACCAAATCCTCTAAACGAAAAGCTAACTAAGCAATCATCTGGATGGGCGAACTGGGGTCCATCGCCTGCTCAACGTCACCATCATGCATCGGCAGCTGACCGGTCGACTCAAGGTAAGTAAGGATGGCGAATACACGTCCATGCCTCTCACCATTCGAGTTGAATCCGAGCTTTGCCAGCACGCTACTGATGTGGTGTTCAACAGTTCGTGGCTGAATAAACAGTGCTTCAGCAATCGCACGGTTCGAGTGAGCCTTAGCCATAAGGCCAAGCACCTGTAGTTCCCTTGGGCTGAGGTTCTTCAGCGCACCGCTCAAGCGAACTCCATCATCGGAAGTAAGCTTTGAAACTGACCTGCCCCCCTCAAACGTGTCCATCTGAAAGATCAGATAATAGACATATTGAAGGTAGTCAGAAATGCCAAGAAAAGGTCATAGCCCGGAACAAGTACTCAATAAGCTCAGACAAGTCGAAGTTGCCGTTGCGGGTGGCAAGAGTGTTGGGCAGGCAGTACGAGAGATCGGTGT
>CAVOCL010000277.1:0-3396 GCA_963694185.1 Dehalococcoidia bacterium | reverse complement strand
GCGCCCAAGGCTCCCCCGACTCTTACGCTGAAGGTTCGTCAGGTTAAGTCGGGCAACGTGTACGAGCGAAAGCTTCAGGGCAACCAGAAGCTGACCAAGGCCGAGGTCGACACGCCGACCGTGCAGTACCTCTACCCAGACGGCGACATGCACCACTTCATGGACACAGTGACATTCGAGCAGTTTGCGATTACTGAGGATGTTTTGGGTGATGCGCTGAAGTACATTTCAGAAGGCGACACTATCGAAGTGATGATGTACCAGAACATTGCGCTTACGGTTGAGGTTGCGCCTTCGGTGACGCTTGAGATTGGCCAGACCGAGGTTGGCCTGCGCGGCGACACGCAGAGCGGTGCAACGAAGCCGGCAACAACTACGACCGGGCTTGTTTTACAGGTTCCGTTGTTTGTTTCGGCTGGTGACCGGATTATTGTGAACTCGACTTCGGGCGAGTACACGGGTCGCGCTGACTAGCGTTTTTCTGGCTCCTTCTCGTCTGGCGGCGATCTAACAAGTTTTCACCGCCATCTCTTTAGATTTTCGGCTTTGCCGGTCAAATCCTGACGTGCGCGCTGGTTGCCGCAGCGCTGGTGTGGAAGAATGGGTTTATGACCAGCACTTACGATTCGGGCGACACAGGTGAAGCACCGGCGGAACTGCAAACGGCTTACACCGTTAGCGCAGTTGCCGACTACCTGAAAGTCAGGCTTGAATCGGACCCTCGACTCGCCGATCTAACTGTGGTTGGCGAAGTTTTGGGCTATCGAAATCCTTCATCCGGACATCACTACTTCGCACTGCGAGACGAGCAGTCGGTTCTTCGATGCGTCATGTTCCGATCGGGTCGTGGCGGGCAGTTTCTTGCCGACGGCACACAAGTCATTTGTCACGGGCGAATATCGATATACACCGCTCGTGGCGATCTGCAGTTTTACGTCGACCAGGTAGAACCCGACGGCGTTGGCGCACTTCAAAAAGCCTATGAAGAGATGAAAAAACGGCTCGAAGCCGAGGGCTTGTTTGATCAGGGCCGAAAGCGCGCACTGCCTGAACTCCCGGCTCGAATTGCTGTGATTACGTCGCCGACCGGAGCTGTGATTCAGGACATTTTGAACGTCCTCTCCCGGCGGTACCCGCTGGCAGAACTGATCCTGATTCCAACGTCGGTTCAGGGCGAAAAGGCGGATGCTGAGATCGTTCAGGCGTTCCAGGCGCTGAATGCAATGGAAGATATTGATGTTGCGATTGTCGCCAGAGGTGGTGGCTCTCTGGAAGACCTCTGGTCGTTCAACGAGGAGATCGTTGCCAGAGCGATATTTGCGAGCAACGTTCCAGTTATCAGCGCTGTTGGTCACGAGACTGACACGACGATTGCTGACTACGTTGCGGATAGACGAGCACCAACGCCTTCGGCAGCAGCGGAGATCGTTGCGCCTGACGTTCGTGATCTTAGCGGGTATGTTGTGGGGTTCGCTTCACGGATCGACGAAATTATTGGCAGGACGGTTCGGGATAGTCGATCGCAGTTCGAATTAGCGGTTGATCGGATGAACATGCGTGTTCCCGACACTGATCAGCCGAGGCAGCGAATAGACGATCTTCTGACCCGGGCTCGACTCGCCGGTCAACATCTTGTTGAATCATCAAAGCAGCGGCTGGCGGCGGTTGAAGCTTCGTTGAATGCACTTGGCCCTGCGAAGATTTTAGGTCGGGGTTACACGATCACACGACTCGCTGATGGTAGTGCGGCCACGAGTGCCGGGCAGTTTACTGCTGGCGACAAATTAGGCGTTACGTTTGCCGATGGATCGGTTGAAACGACGGTGGATGAGGTCGACCAGAGCTCGAGCATCGTTGGCACATGATGGTTCACTTCTGGCGATTTAGTGCCCTTTCGATTATTACGTAACCGACCCAACAGATACAATCTCACTGGCTAATCACACAGGCCACAGAACGATACGGAACAACAATGGCTGAATCGACCGAAAAATCTACTTCGAAATCCGGCGCGAAAACATTTGAGAACGCGTTCTCGGAGCTCGAAGATGTTGTTCGCAAACTCGAAACGGGCGGATTGTCGCTCGATGAAGCAACGAAATTGTTCGAGTCGGGCATGAAGCTGGCGACCAAGTGCAACGAGATTCTTACAACGTCGGAGTTGAAGATCACCCGGTTGCAGGCCAACTTTGCGAGCCAGATGAATCTCGTTCCGGATGACGCAAACGATGACGATGCGGACTACGAGGACGCTTAGCCTGTGACCGCTAGCAAGCCAGCTGAGTCGACAGGCAAGTCACCGCTGAAAATCGGATGGTTCTCGACAGGCCGAGGTGAAGGTTCGTACGGCCTCTTGAAATCGGCGCTCGACGCTATCGACTCCGGCGATCTTTCCGCAGAACTCGCATTTGTATTTGTTAATCGAGTGAAGGGTCAGACGAAGCGCACTAATCGATTTCTTGAGCTTGTTGAATCTCGCGGGATCCCACTTGTAACGCTTTCGTCGAGAGATTTTCGACGTTCGCACGACAACAGGCCGTGGGCCGAGTTGCGTGAGGACTTCGATGAGGCTGCAATCGAGCTACTACGTCCGCACAGCGCAGATATCGCCGTGCACGCGGGTTACATGCTCATCGCTCCCCTGCTCTGCTCTGAGTACCTGACGCTCAATCTGCACCCTGCCTTGCCGGGCGGAACGATTGGCATGTGGCAGCAGGCCGTGTGGGACGTGATTACGCAGGGTTTGGATTCCACTGGGGCGATGATTCACGTTTCGACAGAAGATGTCGATGAGGGGCCGGTTCTGGCGACGGCTGAGTTTTCGGTGCGTGGGGCAGAATTTGATTCAGCGTGGAACGAAGTTGCCGGGGCTGATTTCGATGCTTTGAAGAATGACCCAGGCGAAAAATTGCCGTTGTTTACAGCGATTCGCGGCGCTGGGTTGCTGCGGGAACGTCCGCTGTTGATCGAGACACTGAAGGCTGTTGCGGCTGGGCGGATTGATCCGACGGGATCGGGTGACGTTGTTGATCTGACAGCCGAGGTTGAGCGGGCGGTTTCAGGCTAGCGCCTTGAGTCTCTCGCAACCTGAGTTTGCGTTACCTGCGCATCGGTTAACTTTTTGTCGAATCCATTGATCGCAAGGTTGACGAAAAGTCCAAACGCTAAAATCAAGAGTGCAATCGCACCCCACTTGACGAGACCTCTCTCGGATGTAGGTCCAGCGGCTCGGTGGCTTATCGGGCACGCGCATGGGTGGCTTTGAGTTCTGGTTGATTGGCACAACTACGGGTTGCGACCCGCCGCCGGTTGATGTCATGTGAATCGTTCTTTTTGAGTGGATTGAATTCGCCGATGATCAATGATGGGATTAGCCTACAGCATAGTTCAGGCCAC
>CAVOCL010000276.1:0-3397 GCA_963694185.1 Dehalococcoidia bacterium | reverse complement strand
GTTCGAGTTACGTTCATCCCAATACCTCAACCCGTTCCTGTCGCATGCCCCCGGCCACATGACCCCGGGCACTGGCCACCTGCACCCAAATCCGAATACGAAACCGCCCCACCTAAGCCGAGTTGACGATAAGCTTGGGCACCGTTCGCACTAACAACTGTGAGCACTCAGGTTACTCGCGTGCTGGATTATGATCATCCTGAGCGAGTGTGCCTGTAAATGACGTGATATTTCTGGAAGGTTTTTCTTATGCTGTTAGGTGTTGCGGGTCTGGTGCCAGGCGACTGGAAAACAATCGATGGTGCTGTGCTCGATAACGTAGCCGAGCATGGGTTCAAAACAGTCCAGATCAGGGTCAGTGATCCGCAATCGATGAAAGATAGAGACGCCAAGCGTCTGAAATCTATGTTCGATGCTCGTGGATTCGCTATGCCACAGACCGTCGGTAACTACGGCGGAAAACTCATCGCAGAAAACGAAAACGAACGTAAGAACGAGATCAAATTCGTAAAGCGAATGATCAACATCACTGCGCGACTCGGTAGCCCTAACACCTATCTTCGACCCGGCAGCCTGAACCCGAAGGGCGGCTGGATGCCCCACCCCCTGAACCATTCAGACGAAGTTTTCGACCGTCTGGTCGATAGCACTAAGCAAATCTGTGCGGTCGCTGAAAACGAAGGAATCATGATGGCTGTCGAGGGCGGAACCGTTTGCCCGATCGACTCGCCACAGCGGATGAAAGACCTTATCGACGCCGTCGGATCAAAGAACCTCGGTCTGAACATGGACCCGGTCAACTTCGTCGGATCACTCGATATCGCATACGACACCACGTCACTCATCAACGAATTCTACGAACTGATCCCCGACCGCATCGTCGGCTGTCACGCCAAGGACTTCACAGTAGTCGACACGCTTCTACCTCACTTCGAGGAATCGATCATTGGCCAGCCAGAAAGCCTGCTCGACAACGAAGCACTGCTACTCGGCCTGCAAAAGGTGAACCCAAACGCACACGTGCTTGTTGAGCACCTGCCCGACGACAAGATTCCGGTAGCTGCCGCAGGCATTCGCAAGATCGCCGAACGCATCGGCATCGAATGGGACTAGGAAAAGTCTGAATCTCGGTTTTTTCGCAAACCGAAGCTAGAAACAAAATCATGGCGGGATTTGCTGTTGGCAGGTCGCGTAAGTAAATCTGCCTTGGCAGCTCAGGAGTTCAAAATGCCCGTCGACCTCTCCGGTAAACGAATAATCATCACTGGCGCTGCGACCGGCATTGGGCGCTCTACGGCACTTCGAATTTCTGCAGCTGGCGCCAAAATTGCTGCATTCGATGTCAACGACGACGATGCCGCAACGACGATGAGCGATATCCACGAATCGGGTGGCGACGCTCGCTACTGGCACGTTGACGTACGAGATGAAACCTCCGTTGCGGGGGCCGTTGCAGCAGCTGAGACATGGCTCGGTGGAATCGACGTGCTGATTCACGTCGCTGGCGTTCTACAAGGTGCCGGAGTCGATCTTTTTGACCTCCCTGAAGCAACTTGGGACACCGTTCTAGATATCAACCTGCGTGGCTCGTTCACCATCTCTAAATACGTGTCGGGAGTCATGAAGAAGCAGGGCTCTGGCGTGATGATTCTCACAGCTTCTGGTGCTGGAGTTACAGGCGGCAGTTCTTCGTTTGCTTACGGCAGCTCGAAGGGTGGAGTTCACGGACTCGCCCTCGTGATGGAAGCTAATCTGGCCAAGTACGGAATTCGAGTGAATGACGTGCTTCCTGGAGCCGTCGACACGCCGCTCAAAGTGGCGAACGTTGAAGATATGCACGAAGCGGGTGGCCGGTCAGGAAACCTCGAAGATAAAATCGAAGCGCTCGTTTCGCCCGACGAAATCTCGAAGGTCTACGCCTTCTTAGCCAGCGACGAAGCAAACATGGTCAAAGGCAGCGTAATAACGCGGTAGTTGCTTGGGGGGCAAGCTGATCTGCGGTCATAGCGACGCTTAGCCATTTGTCTTTACGAATGATCGCGATCTGTCATTGCGAGGTGTCCGACGCCGTGGCAATCAGCGACCGACTGGCACCAACGCAACAACTCAGCCAACAATCGGCTTCGCCGAATACTGTCATGCTGAATTCATTTCAGTATCTCTCGCCCCCCTATGCAGCGCCAAAAACTGCAGCCAGCACCCCACGCTACAACGCACCAACAACCCGCTCCACCGCAGCAACCGTCTCAGCAATCGTCATCCCCGAATTATCGATAACCGATACACCAGCCTTATCGCGCCACCCCGCCATATCGTCGTAAATGATTCGAAGAACGTCCTCAGGCACACGACGCTGCCCGTCTCGCCCACCGTTCCGCTCAAGCACCACGTTCCAGTCAGGCATCAGCACAACCAGATCGATGCTCACACCCGGCAACGCCTCGTTCCAGCCATCGAGCCCACCGGTGTCCCAGTTAGGAAACACCGCATCATCGATTACCACTTGAACACCCGATCGCAAATAAATAATAGTCACCGCAGCCATGTTCGAACGCGCCAGATCAAGTTGACGCTGAGCCTCATCGTTCCAGCCGTTACGAGGATCGTGATACCCGGCCTTAACGAACTCCCTGAACGTATCGAGAGACAATTGAGCACACGCGAAATCCCTCGAGGCAGCCCATGCCTCGGCCACACTCGATTTTCCTGCACCAGCAGGCCCGGTAATTAGCAGTATCCGATCACTAGCCAATAGCCACCTACTCCTGTTTCGCCGTGTCGCGCTTCTCCCAGCCGGGTCTGAACATACGCAAGAAGTTGCTCTTGCCGTACGGATGCTTCTTCGCTTCCTCTTCGTTCAGAGTCACTCCGATGCCCGGTGCTGTCGGCATCGTCAAATGCCCATCTTCCACTCGATCGAATCCGCTCAGAACATCGCTCACCCACGGCTCCAAAAAGTCGTCAAAACACTCTTGAATGAACACGTTTGGCGTCACTGCATCGATATGCAAAGCCACCATCGTCTTGAACGGACTCTCAGCGTTATGTAGAGCAATTTCGGCGTGATGAGCCTCGGCGATCCCAGCTATCTGCAACGATCGCCAGATCCCGCCAACACCCAACGGCTCCGGATTAATCACATCAGTAACGTTGTGTGCCAAAAACTCGCCAAACTCGTGAATAGCGTGCATTCGTTCTCCAGCAATCATCCGCACCGGAATTCGGCGCGCCACTTCGACCAGCGCACTTATATCGGTCGATAACACCGGTGTCTCAAACCACGTCACGTCGTAATCCTTCAACCAGTTTCCAATCTCGATAGCCGCAAACGTACTGAACCGATCGTGAGCCTCGATCAAAATATCCACGTCATCGCCCACAGCATCACGAACCGCCC
>CAVOCL010000275.1:0-3411 GCA_963694185.1 Dehalococcoidia bacterium | reverse complement strand
ATTCCTGAGGCAGTTCAGCGATTCCGGCAGGGCTTTGGTCGCCTTATCCGATCGCGCACTGATCGAGGTGTGTTCGTGATTCTCGACAACCGGATCGTGACCAAAAACTACGGAGTGAAATTCCAGCGAGCGTTGCCAAGATGCACCGTTCGCAGGGTAAGCATGGAGCGCCTCTTCCCGTTATTGGAGAGCTGGCGTGATGGGACCTTTGAGTGACATCTACTGAAAACAGCACGATAACCGCGAACTCCGTATTTCTGCCGGTCGGATACGTTGATATCCAGGCGACCCTTGATGGCGGTCAGGCATTTCGATGGTACCCGCAAGAAGACGGCGGCTATCGAGGCGTCGTGGCGCGCCGAGTGGTCAACGTCAGCGAGGCTGACGGCGGTCTGATGGTGACTCCGGTCGACGGTAAAGACTCGAATGGGTTGAGCCACTCGATGCTGGAGTATCTCGGACATGATCAAGACCTCGAAGGATTTCGAACGCGATTTGCCGACGATCCGTGTCTTGGTCCAGCCCTCCGTGGCTACTCGGGTTTGCGAGTGCTTAGGCAGGATCCATGGGAGTGTCTTTTCAGCTTCATTACTTCAAGCACATCTAATATTCCTCGAATCAAACTCAACGTTGGCTCAGCAGCCGAAAAATTGGGATTCTCGATTGGACCCGAACCTCGTGACGTGATGTTCCCCGAACCCGAAATTGTTGCTGAAGCTGGAGAACAGTTCCTGCGTGATCTCGGCTTTGGGTTCCGTGCGAAGTATTTGGCGCCGGCGGCTGAAGCAATTGCTTCTGGACGCCTGAAACTGTGCGATCTCAGGGAAGCTTCTTACAAAGATGCACGGGAAGAGTTGATCGCCCTTCATGGTGTTGGTGAAAAAGTGGCCGACTGTGTGCTGGCGTTTTCACTCGATAAGCCGGAATCGTTCATTGTCGATCGACACATTCTCAGAGCGCTGCACAAGTGGTACGACCTTCCTGAGAAGGCGAATCTTAGCTTCGCCGCTGACTGGGCTCGTGATTTCTTCGGAGAACACGCTGCACTGGCCAATCAATACATGTTTCATCGAGAACGTCTTGCCAGACGAGCATCCGAATGGGGCGGAACGCATGTCGAACGAGCGTTGCCTGAGGATGAAGGCTAGGCTCTAACCATTGGACGCTAATCCGTCAAAAAGCCCGGCAGCCGACTCTTCGCCAAAGCAAGCTCTTCCTTCTTCGTACTGACCTGTCCGTCCAGCCGTGCGCGCGTCACCACATCGATCAACTTGCCGATGATTGGCCCTTCCGGTATTCCGGCTTCAATCAAATCGCCACCCGTTAGGTCAGGCTTAACGAATCTAATCACGTCGATGTAATCAGTGAGCCGACCCCTGCGAGGGAGTGGCGGTCCCGCAGCGATGTATGCCCGGATCGATGCCAGCGGAATGGGACTCAATATGTCGACAACCTCGCTCGGAACAAGATCGGGCTGATCCAGCACCGCAACAACCTTCGCAAGTGCTGCGTTGCCAATGATCGACTCGCCCCACGCCGGCGGGCCATCGAAGCGTTGAACCACCTGAGCAGCCTCGTCTTCGTTTAGCCCGAACGTCGTAATCGCCAGTACGTCAGCTATTTCGTTCGAAAGAGTCCCATCTTCAGCCTGCGACTCAAGCACCTGCAGCGCCATAGAACCTATTCGAAGACCCGGACTTGTCGCAGCCAGCAATCCGTACTCTTCCGCCATACGCAGCATCTCAACGCGTTTCGGCTCCGCAAGCATTAATTCAAATTCATGGCGAACTCGTGCAGCGCTCAACCGTTCAATGTTTTCTACAGACCGCTCGATCAACTCGATCGTTCGAGGATCGATTTTGAAACCCAGCCGGACGGCATAACGCACCGTTCGGAAAATGCGGGTCGGATCGAGCACATAACTCGTATCGTGATGCACCTTGATTCGCTTGCGCATGATGTCGCCAAACCCGTTCATTGGATCGACAAGTACACCCCAATCGGCAGCATTCAGCGATATCGCCATCGAGTTAATCGTGAAATCACGACGTTCCAGATCAACTTCGATCGATTCGGGAGTGATGTCGGGCAGGGCAGCAGGTCCGGCGTATGTTTCGCTACGGGCATTTACAACATCAATCGCTGTGATACCAGAGAACAGGCCACTGGCCTTGGCTTTGATCTTGTAGGTCAAAAATTGAGATTCCACCGGTGAAGATGCGCCGATTCGTTCGGCCAGCGTATTGGAAAAAGCTCCGGCATCACCAACTACCGAAAGATCGATATCCCCGGGATCAAGCCCGAGGATAAGATCGCGTACAACCCCACCAACCACGTACACGCCATCGACTTCATCTAGCTCTCCAGCGATATCGCGGCATACGTTGAACACCCGCTGATATTCGGGCGATGACTTCGATGTGAGTAGTTGAGCGAGGTTGGGCATTAGTGGCGAGTTGAAGGTTAGAGATGAATACTATGCGTTAAACGGGGACCTTTGCCAGAACGATTCGATTCAGCGTTGCTAGAATCTGAGCGGTAGCGCGGGGGACTAGCGAAAGATTTTCCTAAACACATGACAACAAATACTCCAATAAAAATCGATGTATTCATCGACTACACCTGACCATGGGTGCGTCAGGCTGGCATTTGGCTGGCCCAAGTAAAAGAAGAACTCGGCGACGAGCTGGACATTAATTGGCGTAGCTTCGCACTGGAGCAGGTCAACTCCAAAGAGGGCGATGATTGGAAAGCCTGGGATCAGGATTCCGATTACGTTAGCCGTGGCCTCTGGCCATTGCGGGGCGGAATCGCTGCCCGTTCGTTAGGAACACAGGCTCACAACGATTACATGGAAGCAATTCTTCACGCAAAACACGTTGAGCGAGAAGACATTCGAACACGAGAATCAGTGATCGATGTGGCGAAGGCTGCCGGTCTTGATATAGCCAAGTTCACCGAAGTGATCGATGATCCCGCATCGCTTGCCCAGATCGGCGTCGATCACGAAGCGGCTCTCGAACACGGTGTGTTCGGTACGCCAACGTTCGTGTTCGAAGATGGAACAGCCGCCTTCTTGAAGATGTTCACACCGCCTGAAGACGAAGCCATGAGCGCTTTCAAAGATTTCATGGGTATCGCCAGCAAGCGTACTTACTTTGGCGAACTCAAACGACCGCAGCCACCCTGGCCGCGTGGAGTGAGAGATTAGCTGACGTTGCCGACCACCCCACTTGATTCGGAACAACTCGACGCCGTAGAAGAGGCACTGAACGCCACGTTCCGCGACCGAAGCTTACTCGCACTCGCATTAACGCATCAGTCGTACGTGAACGAGCATCCCGACGTTCCGCCGGTGTCGAACGAGCGACTCGAGTTTCTAGGCGATTCGATTGTTGGAATGATTGTTGC
>CAVOCL010000274.1:0-3422 GCA_963694185.1 Dehalococcoidia bacterium | reverse complement strand
CGCTTTTCGAGGTATTGAATCTAGTTCAGCATGACGATTAAAGTTATAACCTTGGCAAAACAATATTTGGAGATTTGAAATTGCCTGACAGTCCGGAAACTAGTGAAAACCCCGTCGCATACCGTTCGCATGTGCGTATCGAGCGGGTGAAAGGTCCGATTCGGCGGGCGTTCATACCGGCGCACGACGGCCCCGTGATGCTCGGAGTTCACTCTGAGGTTGCAGAACACTATGGAGTCGATAACAACGTGGTCGATCCGTACACCACCACTCTCGACTATGTGATTGCCGCAGCCGCTGGCTGAATGACCGGAACATTTGGCGGTGCCCTTGAGGCTCGCGGGATTCCGGCTGGCGATGGCTTCCTTCATTCAGAATCTGAAGGTCAGCTAGAAAAAGAGGGCGGCGTGCTCGTAATCAAGCGGGTTCATGTCACCTATCACCTGAACGTGGAAAAGGCATTGCGTGCCGAAAAAGAAGCGGCAATTCAGCGGGCGTTTGATCTGCACGCCGATTCATGCCCGGTGTACCGCAGCATCCACACCAGCATCGACATCACGAAGGAACTGGTGATCGTCGAAAAATAACGATGTAGTGCGTTATTTTCAGGCCGACGTCACGGCAGCCTAAGCATCAAACGTTATCGATTCAGTCACGCCTTGTGGTGAGGTGAGGGTCACGACGACTGGCGTGTTGTGTTCCAACTTTGGGTCTACCTGAATCCTGATTTCCATCTCTTCATGGACGTTCAGTATTCCCGGTTCGAGTAGTTCTGCCTCGTCGGCGTCGTAGTCGATCCAGAACTCAAACGGGGTCCACGAGTTGTTGACCAGTGTGTCCGTATAGAAAGGCACAAGATAGGTTTCACCTGGGGATTGCGCCTGATCGTATCGGACCGTTATGACCCAATCTTCCAGTGCATCGAAACTTCTTCGCCCGTCGTTTGTGAGAATCAGATGTATCAAGGTGTGGCCAGTTGACTGACGCACCGAGACGAGCTTGAACGAGCTTTCGAGGTCGGTGATTAGCAGAGCGTTGCTATCGGCCTGGGCTTCGGCTCGATCGCTCCCAGACGTCATGACACCCGTGATCGCAGAAAACGCCGTCGTGATGACGATGAAAAAAGCTATTATCCATGTGATTGCGGTGCCCATACGTTGCCTGCCGGATCAGGTCGCCGACACGGGTGGTGTCAGGCGATCTGAATGGTGAGAATCCGACCCTCTGGGATCAATGTTCGGCTGGGCGGGTGAACATAGGCAGTTCCGAACGATTCAATCGGGTTGGCCTCGTGGGTCAGTGACGTGTGGGCAAGCTCGCACAGACGCATGACGCAAAACAGCCCGGCGTGTAATACGCCGGGCTGTTTTGAATTATCGAAGCTAATGTCAGCGACTAAGCCATCCGTTTGGCTCCGGGCTGTCATCGAATGACTTAGTCGCTAGCTGCAATCTACCCGCCCATAGTCCCCAGCGGCAGAAAAAATGCCACTGGCACCCGTCTATGGCTTGACCATCGAGCCGTCGGCTCGGCGTACGGTGTCCCATGCTCCACCAAACTCACGTTCCTTGAACGGGAACTTGGCTGCCATCTCTTCATCGATTTCGATGCCGAGACCCGGCTTGCCGTTAGACCACATCATGCCGTCCTTGAGAGTCGGTGTACCCGGGAACATTTCACGAGTGCGCTCCGAAGGAATGTTGGCTTCCTGAATGCCGAAGTTGGAAGTGTTCAAGTTCAGCATCATGTTCGCCGCGTGACCCACAGGCGAAGTGTCGCCAGGACCGTGCCACGCAGTTCGAACGTTGTACAGCTCGCCCATCGCAGCAATTTTTCGGGCCGGTGTGATTCCACCGACCTGCGACATGTGAATTCGAATGAAGTCCATCAATCGATTTTGAATCATAGGAATTATTTCGTGCGGGCTGTTGTGCAGCTCGCCCATGGCTATCGGAGTAGCGCACTGTTCACGCACCATCTTGAAGTAAGCCTGATCTTCGGGACTGAATAGGTCTTCGAGGAAGAACAGCTGGTACTTTTCGACCTCTTTGGCGAACCACACACCGAGAATCGGTGGAATTCGTTCGTGAACGTCGTGAAGAATTTCGAGTCCGTATCCGAAACGACCACGAATGTATTCAAATAGACCCAGCGCCGATCGCATGTACGGCTTGGGTTCGTACACGCCACCCGGGTGGGCATACAGCTTGTTGGGGTCGTAATCACGCAGCCAATCGGAGTTGGCTATCGGACCTTCGAGTACGTTTTGGTTGGTACCTGATTCAACACCCTTTGCAGCGCCCTTGTTGCCATATGTGGCGTAGCCGGGAGTCGACATCTGTACACGGATGTGGTGGAAACCCTGTTCGACGAACGCCTGAACCTGGTCTCCAACTTCTTCGTGAGTTTCGCCGGAAGTGTGAACGTAAACCGGAGCCGCAACCCGTGCTCGACCGCCTAAAAGGTCGTACACAGGCATGTTGGCCATCTTGCCCTTGATGTCCCAGAGTGCCTGGTCGACGCCCGAAAGTGCGTTGTTCAGCACCGGGCCGTTGCGCCAGTACGAAGAAACGTAAGACGACTGCCAGATGTCTTCGATATCGGCAACGTTTCGGCCGATCAGGAAGGGTCGCAGGTAGTCTTCGATGGCCGCTGCAACTGCGGTGGGTCGCTGCGTGAAGGTGGCACAGCCGATGCCGGAAAGGCCGGGTTCGGAAGTTTCGATCTTGACGATTACGAGTCGGATATTGTCCGGCTCAGTGAGAATAGTCTTGATATCTCGAATCGTTACATTGCTCATAAATAGCTCGGCCTAGTGTTCGTGTGGGTATCGATAAAGGGGAGGGCGCGAACGCCCAACGGCAACGAATTGTACCCGCGGTGGGCGGGGATGGAACGCTATGTCGGATTTCTATCCGGTAGCGTCGTAAATTCACACGATTGCAAGTAACCGGAGCGTTTTGGGGAACATTCGAATGGAGTTGCGGAAGATTTTCTATTCGAAGTTGTATGAAAGGATTCAGCCATGAAATTACTTGTTGTTGGCGGAACGAAGTTTATTGGGCGTGCGGTAGTCGAACGGGCACTTGAGCTCGGGCATGATGTCGCAATATTTCATCGTGGAGAGACCGAACCTGAGGATCTGGCTGATGTGTTGCATATCCATGGCGACAACCTTGCGATCGCCGATCACATCGATGAAATCAAGGCGTTTGGGGCCGATGCGGTCGTTGATACGACGCAGTTTGAGGCTGATCGAACGCAGGCCGTAGTGGAAGCTTTGGCGGGCGTGGTTGATCGCTATGTTCTTGTTTGCAGCAAGGATGTTTATCTGGCGTACGGGCGACTTCATCGCACCGAGCCCGGCCCTCACCAAGCTGTACCCCTAACCGAAGAAAGCGAGCTGCGAACGCTGCCGGGAT
>CAVOCL010000273.1:0-3423 GCA_963694185.1 Dehalococcoidia bacterium | reverse complement strand
TGATCTGGGACGGCCTTACGATAGCCCACCGTTCAAGTCGTACCGACAGGCTTGGACCGAGTGCTTCCAACAGGTTTTCGACGATCTAGATTTGAAAGATGCTGACGCCAACGCAGCCGGCGACCGCGCTTCGCTGCACATGACCGATCGCCCGGTATTTCCAGAAACTGTCGAGGCGTTGAAGCTGCTCAAGGGGCGGGTGAAGCTCGGCGTATTTTCGAATGCCGACGATGAGGGGCTTTTGCCTTTGTTGGCGAGCGAGGGTCTCGAGTTCGACTTCGTTGCAAGCTCGCAATCTGCGCAGGTATACAAACCCGCTCTCGCGGCGTTTGAGCACCTGTATAAGGGCCTGGGCTCTGAACCAAGCAAGATCTGGTACGTGGGCGACAAGTTGTTCGATGATGTGCTTGGCGGATATCGTTCAGGCGCAACGACCGTGTGGATTAACCGCAACGATGAGGAAGTCGACCGAGAGCCGGAACCAGATATCGAGATCAACGATTTGCGAGAACTATCTGGGATACTCGAACATATCGGCGGGTAAGTGAGTGACGCAGTCACTTTTTCTTCCGGCTATCATTTTGATTCATCTGATTTCATTAATTATTTACACCCAGCAACCTCCCAAAAAGTACGAGGAAGTTCGAAATGATTCAGTTCGATGACCGTGGGCTGCTAGCAGCAATTGTTCAAGATGCCGATTCCGGTCGGGTTTTGATGCACGCGTACATGAACAACGAGGCTCTCAAGCGAACCCTCGAAGGTCCTGACGCATGGTTCTACTCTCGCAGCAGGCAGGAGCTGTGGCACAAGGGTGAAACGTCGGGGAACTTTCTGAAGGTAGTCGAGGTTGAGCAGGACTGCGACGGCGACGCCATCGTGGTCAAAGTAAACCCTGTCGGCCCTGCGTGTCACACCGGCGCGGAATCGTGCTTCGACACCAACGTACTCGATACTGCCCTACTCGAAGCAGACGGCTCAGCCGAAAAGCTCGGCCCCGGTGTCCTACAAGAACTACTAGACGTCATCAGACAGCGCGCCATAGAAAAGCCCGAAGGCTCCTACACAGTTCAACTTCTTGAAGAAGGAACCGGCCGGGTGGCCCAGAAGGTTGTCGAAGAAGCAGGCGAAACAGCGATCGCCTCGGTTAGCCAGACTAAGGAAGATGTTGCCAACGAAATGGGCGACATGCTGTATCACTGCATGGTCCTATTGGCTTCACTAGAAATGCCAGCCGACATGGTCTGGGAAGTACTGGCAAAACGGCGGGGCTAGTTACTCGTACCGGCCAAAACCCATTGTGCAGGGCGGCAGCGCTCCAACTGCGTTGCGAGCTGCTGCGCCGCGACTAGTCGCTCGGCGTATTTTCCGTAGGATCGCCAGCAGGCGCCACAGGATCATCATCAACAGTCGCGGCAGGTCCCCCATCAAGAGGCTCAAACGCATCAGTCGAAAGCTGAGAAGCGTTATCACTTGGAGTCACCCGACCCTCGTCGATCGCAATCGCAT
Organism: Dehalococcoidia bacterium; assembly: GCA_963694185.1. Lineage (GTDB taxonomy): Bacteria > Chloroflexota > Dehalococcoidia > Lucifugimonadales > Lucifugimonadaceae > Lucifugimonas. The sequence goes on along the minus strand of CAVOCL010000273.1, from coordinate 1,914 downwards.
ACTCGATAGCCGTGATTGCCACTTCCATCATCCCGTCGTCGGGAGGGCGAGTGGTCAAATCCTGAAGCAACAAGTTCGGTGCATTGAACATTCGTACCCAAAGGTTGCCCTGGTGAGTACCAGCGAAACGAATGAACTCGTAGCTGATACCCGCAATAATCGGAACAAGAATAATTCGAGAAACCACCAGAAACCACAGCGGGTCTCGTGGGAAGAACATGAACATAACGATCGAAACAAGAACAACCGTCATCAGGAACGACGTGCCGCAACGGGGGTGAGCCGGTGGGAATCGTCGAACCGATTCAACGGTCAGCGGCTCGCCAGCTTCGTTGGCGTGAACAACCATGTGTTCAGCACCGTGATAGCCAAACACCCGCTTGATGTCGTTCATCTTGCCAATGCCCCACACGTAGCCGATGAACAATACGAGGCGAATTCCACCTTCGATCAGGTTCGCCAAAAAGTTGTTGGCTCCTGCGTTCTCGGCTAATCGAGATACAAATACCGGTATCAGGAAGAAAATCACGATTCCCAGCACCAGTGAAACACCCAGCAACGTGGCCATTGCTACGTTAGAAAGTTGGGCATCTTCTTCGGGGTTCTCATCGGCGGCAGCTTCGTTGGCAGAAATCGTGAGCGACTTCATACCGACAAGCAGCGTTTCGAGTAGTACGAGTACTCCTCTAACCAGTGCGATGTTGCGCAGCGAGGAGTTTGCCCAGTTTTCGAGTGGAATAGACCGGCGAATGATTACGCCATCGGGTCGGCGCACTGCAAGTGCCGCACGACTCTGCCCTCGAATCATCACACCCTCTATGACGGCCTGGCCACCGTAGAGAACTGGCTTTTTTGAAGAAGGTGATGTGGACAATGTTAGATGTAACTAAAAAAGGGGCGCCGGTTGGCGCCCCTTTTCGTTTAGCTCTACTTAGAGCCGCCCAGGTTGTATCGGCGCATCATGCGTTCGACACGACCCTCGGTGTCGACGATTCGTTGCTCGCCGGTCCAGAAGGGGTGGCACTTGCTGCAGATTTCAGTCCGCAGGCTTTCTTTTGTTGAACCGATTTCCCACTCGTTACCGCAGGCACAAGTTATTGTGGCGGATTTGTGGTAAGTCGGGTGAATGTTGGCTTTCATATCTCTTTGTTACCTGATTAGGAAGTAACAGGGTCGACGTTGACTCGCTTGGTGTCCTTGCGAGCGTAATCGAACCTGACTTCACCATCGATTAGTGAGTAGATGGTGTGATCGCGGCCAATGCCTACGTTTGCACCAGTGTGGAACTTGGTACCGCGCTGTCGAACGATAATCGCTCCAGCGGTTACCGTTTCACCAGCGAATGCCTTGACGCCCAGGCGCTTGCCTGCACTATCACGACCGTTGCGGGACGTCCCGCCACCTTTTTTATGTGCCATTTAGATGTTCCGTTCTTCTGCAGCGATGCAGCAGTGAACTACTTTGTCGAAATCGACGTGATTTTCACCGACGTGAAATTCTGTCGATGACCGCGCTTTACGCGCTGTCGTGTCTTGTTCTTGTATCGCAGTGCAATGACCTTGTCGGCCTTACCGTGTTCTGCGATCTCTCCAATAACCGTGGCACCCTTTACATCAGGGGCGCCAACAGTCAATTTGCCGTCCACTGATGTCATCAGCACACGGTCAAATTTGAAGTCGGATCCGACTTCGCCTACGAGGGTCTCAACAGCCAGAGTATCGCCTTCGCGAACTCGGTATTGCTTCCCGCCTGTTTTAATAATTGCGTAATCTGTAGTCATTCGTCTTTATCCGTTCGTTGCCCAACCTAACTATTCTAAGTACGAGTCATCAGAACGGTCAATTTCATTTTTGGCCGATTTTCCATAACATTCGACCTGAAAACAGCATTACCGCACTTAAATAACGATTTTTT
>CAVOCL010000272.1:0-3426 GCA_963694185.1 Dehalococcoidia bacterium | reverse complement strand
CACCAACTGGTCCGACGGCCGCTATCCGATGGAAGATATGGTCGCCGCCGCAAATGAACACAATTTCGAATACCTGGCGATCACCGACCACTCGCCAAGCGCAACCGTCGCAAACGGCCTGAATCCGGACATGCTTCTTGCCCACAACACGGCCGTGCGAGAACTCAGCGAATCATCGGGTGTGCGACTTCTCACCGGAACCGAGATGGACATCAAACCCGACGGCTCGCTTGACTACACTGACGAGTTACTAGCCGATCTCGACATCGTTATAGCCTCGATCCACTCGGGGATGGATCAGGATGAAGCCAAGATGACCCAGCGTGTTATCAACGCCATGGAAAGTCCGCATGTCGATGTCATCTGCCACTTGACGGCGCGCCTCACAGAACGGCGTGCACCAGTGCGAATGGACGTAAACGCCATACTGGAAGCGGCAGTGCGAACGGGAACCGTAATAGAGATCAATGCGTCGCCCGATCGGCTCGATTTGAACGCCGAAAACATAAGGCGGGCGGTCGATCTGGGTGTAATCTTTGCAATAAATACCGACTCGCACCGTACGTGGCAGTTCAACAACATGCATTTTGGCGTGAGAACGGCCATCAGAGGCTGGGTCGAAGTGAACAATGTAATCAACGCCTTCCACTACATGGAACTAATGGCATTTCTAGCGCTCCCAAAGTCGGAACGCTACGCATTCAATGAATCCCGTGGTCAGTAGCAGCGAACATAAAACAGCCGAAACTGTATCTCTGAACAAAGAGGCCAGTGCGGTGATTTCACGACTGAAAACGGAAATTGACCCGACAGGTGACGACTGGAAATTGTCGATCCTCGAAACGATCGCAGAATGGCCACTGGCGAGTGAAGATATCGCCGGTGAGCATCTCGATTACCTGATCGGTGGAGAGGCATTTGATTGGCGTTTGCTTGCCAAGCGTTTATTGGGCGAGTGCGGCTCGAAAATCGATGACGAACTCTGTGAGCAGTGGCTAGCTGACCCCGTGTTGTTTGCAGGATTCGAAGAACCTGAATTCATGCGTGCGGTTGGCGTCGACAAGTTCAGGGCGCACCTTTCGTACTTCTACGGAGTCACTGTTGAGCAGTCGCTCGTTACCGCTGTGGAAGAGGAAGTAACCCACCGGCGGGTGGCAGCGGGACGCCAGCTCAGCGACAACTCGATCGAAGTTGCTTACGAGATGCTCTACGGCAACACTCGTGATCAGCTTTGGGAAGTGTTCAAGATCGAATCTGGTGTCGATGCCGCTCGTGAGGGCTGGCGACACCGAGACGAGCATTCGCTTGCGTCTGAAGATGCCTTCACGTACTGGTTGTTCAAACTCCGTATGGAACGATCCGATCCTGCAAAAATCGCCAGCGACACTCGTAAGGGTCTGTCGAAACTAGAGCGAATGCGACAGAACAACGTTCGTCGCCAAAAAATGGTTCATTCAGACAAGATGAGCATTCCAAAAAAGAAGAAGCGACGCACAACCTATCGCAAAGCCAAGCTATAGATTCACCGGCAATTGTTGCCATTGCAATCACACGGCTAAGCGGATAGCCTTTTATTGATATTGAACAGGCTTCGACGAGAAGTAGTAGCGAGTTTGCAGGGTCTAAGAGATCCGGTGGTTGGTGTGAACCGGAACCCTCGCAATCGTGAAGTCGTCTCCGAGCTGGTGAACTGAACTTCGCAAGAATAATAAGTACGCCCGGTAGTCCCGTTACAACTAATTGAGTGGTCCGTACGCTGGAATTTCAGGTGCGGGCAACGAAGGTGGTACCGCGGTTCAACCCGTCCTTTGACGAAGCTTTTATTGGCTTCTGAAGTGGATGGGTTTTTTTATTGCTCAAAATTCACCCTACTTCTGGTTTCGCTGGCTACGTGTAATGAAACTGGTTCGAACGAGGAAAATAACGTGAAGTCGATAGAGTTTGGTGATCTTCCAAAGCGCTTTGATATTCAAGAGCGCGAGGCACACTGGCGTGCGCGTTGGAGCGAACTTGGCGTTGAAAAGCGCGACCAGAATGCACCCCGTGAGAAGTCATTCGTAATCGACTCGCCACCACCAACCGTTAGTGGATCACTCCACATCGGTCACATCTTCTCGTACACCCATCAGGATCTGCTCGCCCGATACAAGCGGATGACCGGCTGGAACGTTGCATACCCGATGGGCTGGGACGACAACGGGCTGCCGACCGAACGCCGTGTTCAGAACTACTTCATGGTTCGAGCCGAACGTGGCGTGCCATACATCGAGAATCTCGACGTTGAAGCAGAGCGTGCACGACTCGAACTGAAGAAAAACCGTCAGCTAGTGATCAGTCGCCAGAACTTCATCGAGCTGTGCCGCGTCGTAACTGAAGTTGACGAGATCGCCTTCAAAGACATGTTCAACCGCATGGGCTACTCGATCGATTGGATCGACGAGTACGCAACTATCGACGACAAAAGCCGCCGCATCGCACAGCGCAGCTTTTTGGACCTGCACGAAAAGGGCCACGTATATCAACTCGAATCACCCACCATGTGGGACGTCGATTTCCAGACGGCGGTTGCGCAGGCAGAAGTAGAAGACCGCGAGAAGGGCGGGGCCTACCACGACATTGAGTTTGGAGTGTTCGAAGAGGACGCCCCGGTCAGCAGTTTTGTGATCTCGACTACTCGACCTGAACTGCTCGCAGCCTGTGTGGGCATCACGGCGCACCCCGATGACGAACGATTCAAGGGACTGTTCGGCAAGCACGCCATCACGCCAGGGTTCTTCGCAAAGGTACCGATCTTCCCAAGCACCGAGGCCGATCCCGAAAAGGGAACCGGAATTCTAATGGTGTGTACGTTCGGTGACCAGACCGACGTTGCATGGTGGCGTGAAGAGGGACTTGAACTTCGACAGATTCTGGGTCGCAACGGTCGAATCCTCGATCACGAGTTTGGCGGAGACGACGGCTGGGCAAGTACGAACCCGGATAAAGCTAACGAAAACCATCAGCTGATAGTCGGCAAACGTTCGCCTTCAGCCAAAGCACTTGTTGTTGAGATGATGCGCGACGCCGAGAACTCGGCTACAGGAAACGGTGCTCCGCTTCAGGGCGAGCCGAAGCAGATTCAACACCCGGTTCGGTTCTACGAAAAGGGCGATAGTCCGCTTGAGTACCTGACCACCCGCCAGTGGTTTGTGAGGATGCTCGACAAGACCGACCAGATGATCGACATGGGTCGCAAGATCAACTGGCACCCCAATTTCATGCGAAAGCGGTTCGAGAACTGGACCGGAAATCTGAACGTTGACTGGTGCATTTCTCGCCAGCGATACTTTGGTGTTCCGATCCCGGTCTGGTATCCGCTGGACGATCAGGGCGAACCGCAATACGACCAGGCGATCATCGCCAGTGAAGATGTTTTGCCGGTCGATC
>CAVOCL010000271.1:0-3448 GCA_963694185.1 Dehalococcoidia bacterium | reverse complement strand
TTAAGAAAGCCGACAGGTGTGTCGACTTCGACTTGACCCGTTCCATCCAAATTGACGGTTACGGATATTTTGCTTTCGCCAGTCTCGCGAACAATGGTTGCAACGCGAGCTTCTTTTTCTGACATGCCTCTACCTTTGATCTCACAAATGAACGTCTAATAAGCAGACGTTAACAACGATGCTATTCCTCGGAACGTTAACTAAACAACGTTTTTGAGTGCGTCGATTACCCGGTCTGTCTGTTCCGGAGTTCCAGCACTTATGCGAAGAGAATTGTCGAGAACACTCTGAGGGAACCGCCTGACGAAGATTCCGTGCTCGGCGAGTCCGACATAAGCTTCCTCAGCTGTTCGGCGATCAAAACGGCAGAGCAGGAAGTTGGCGTCGGATGGGTAGTGCGAGATGCCGTCTAGCTCACCAATCGCATCTTCAAGCCGCTTCCGCTGTTCGATCAGACTTCTGACACGACCGAGCAACACGTCTTTGTGCTTAAGGGCGGCGAGCACCGCTGCCTCGCCGGCAATGGTGATGTTGTATGGCTGCTTGATATCCATGAGGTGTCCGACGAGACTGGTCGATGCGATCGCATAACCAACTCGCAGGCCTGCGATTCCGGCCCATTTGCTAAACGACCGCAATATCACCAGATTTTCGTACTCGTCCAGCAACGCACTCAGCGTGCTGCTAGCAAACTCGTGGTAAGTCTCATCTACGCAGACAACAATTCCAGTCTCCAGAAGAGCTCGAGCTTCGGATTCGGTGAGAAGATTGCCTGTCGGATTATTCGGTGAGGCTAAAAATACAATCCGTGCTGAATCGTCGATTGCTTCCAGCATCGCTGGAATATCGATACCCCAGCTATCGTTGCGAGGCACAGAAACTACCTCAGCGCCAGCCAGGTTTGCCGAAAATGCGTACATGCCAAATGTCGGTTCGCAGTCAATGACTTTCTGGCCCTGTTCCACGAACAACCGCATTAGCAGATCGATGAGTTCATCGGCACCTGCTCCTCCAATGATGTTCTCTACAGGTCGGCCCGTGTATTCGCTCAGCGCTGCACGGAACTTGCGCTGTTGCGAATCCGGGTAGAGGTGAAGATCCAGAGCCGTTAGAGCCTCTGATATCTCGTCGATTGCGCCGTACGGATTCTCGTTTGCATTTAGGCGGATTACGTCCTCAGGATTAATTCCTGCTTTGCGTGCAAGCTCGTCCGACGAGTCGACGGCGTGATAAGTGGATATTTTGGCCATGTGTGGCCGCATTAGTTTTTCGAGATTAGACATGTTCGTGAAGTGTGCCAGTTAAATTGCCAGAGTGCTATTCGCCAACGATATGACGTCGGCGATATTCGGATGCAGCTGCGTGTCCATGCAATCCTTCAAGCGTGGCAAGTAGTTCGGCATCTTTCGATAGCTCCAGAAAGGTGTCGTCATCGAACGTAAGCACCGGTGTAACCCGAACGAAATCTCGCACAGATAACGCCGATGAGAACCTTGCTGTGCCTGCGGTGGGCATCACGTGCGAAGGCCCAGCAACATAATCGGCCATGACTTCGGCTGACCATTCACCGACGAACAGTCCGCCTGCGCTCGTTACTTTATCGACGAGATCTTCGGCGTCTTTTGTTAGCAAGCAGAGGTGTTCAGGTGCTGCGGCGTTCGCAACATCGATTGCCTCTAGCGTGTTGTCCACCACAATAGCGACGCCTCGATTTGTAAACGCTGCTCTTGCCGTGCGTGCTCTTGGTAATTCTGCGAGCTGACGTTCGATTTCGGCTTCGGTTTTATCGACGATATCTTCAGAAAGTGCGACCAGAATGGGCATTGCGACGGTGTCGTGTTCTGCCTGGGCGATTAGGTCGGAAGCGGTGAACCTGGGATCAGCAGAGTCGTCAGCGATCACAAGGGTTTCCGTCGGGCCATAAAGACCGTCGATACCAACGTCTCCGAATACGAGTTTCTTTGCTGCCGTCACCCATGCGCTACCAGGGCCGCAGATCAGATCGACAGTGGGGATCGACTCCGTGCCGTAGGCGAGGGCTGCGATTGCCTGAGCGCCGCCAAGTTTGAATACTCGTGAAGCTCCAGCGATTTTGGCTGCAGCAAGCACTGCAGGGTGCGGCATGGAATCGCCGGGAGCCGGTGTGGCAACGATGATTTCTTTTACGCCAGCAACTTTCGCCGGTACGACGGTCATGATTACGGTTGATGCGAGGGGTGCTGTTCCACCCGGAACGTAGGCTGCGACTGACCCTAACGGCGTGACGCGTTCACCAAATTTGTCAGTGTCATCGCTCCAGCTCTTTGGTAGTCCCCTGCTCTGGAATTTCCTCACACGTGTGGCGGCAAGTTCAAGCGCTTTGATAGCCGCTGGATCCATGCTCGCATATGCCGAATCGATTTCAGATTGCGGAACTTCAAATACTTCGGGCGATGAACCGTCGAGAGCCGTGTTGATGCGAGCCAGACCCGCATCGCCATCGTTGCGAACGATATCGATGACTCTCGCTGCGAACTCGTTCGGCGAAACCTTGTCGCTAAAGAGTCCGTTGCCGTCAGAAAGAACAGCATCCGCGGGCATGTTTCGTTCACGCTGGAAGTACTCGATGCCGGCAGCTAAGCCAATAACTCGTTTCACCGCAAATCGCCCGATTCTGCGAATGGCTTCAGGTTTTCGACGAGGCGATCGTATGATTCGCAACGGTCTCGATAAACATATTGCACGTCGTTGGCAGCAATGCCGATTCCACCGAGATCACGGAAGTGGCTTACCACTGCGGAGAGATCAGATTTCCGAACGAGAACCTGCGCGGTATACCAGTTGCTATCTTGGCCAGTGTGAACCGACGAAATCGTTGGACCATCGAGTCCGCCGAGTTCACGTCGTGACATGACCTGTCGAGCCACTTCATCTTCAGATTCACCTTGAATATCACCGGTAACCCGTTGATATTTTTTAGCTCGCAAGCTTGCTTCAATTTTTTCGAGAATCTGTCGAGCGTTGGCCAGTTTTTCTGGATCGTTCGCCAGAGCGCGACCATTCCCAACAATCACGGATTGCGATTCGATTACTGTGCCGTCAACCAAGATGCGCAGCCCGTTTTCTCGAAGTGTTGTGCCGGTCGCCGTGATATCAGCGATGATGTCGGCGTAGCCCATAATCGGCGCAGCTTCGAGTCCACCGGATACGTGGATCATCGAGACGTAGTTAACGCCGTTAGTGTTCAAAAAGCGTTTGAGAAGTCGCTGGTACTTGCTTGCGATTCTAAGATCACGACCCTTGGCCCTGAACTCAAGCGCTATTTCGGCAAGATCAGCCATGCTCGTAACGTCGAGCCACGAGTCCGGTACCGCGATGACCAGCTTGGCCTCACCGAATCCCAATCCGTCGTGGAGAAGAACCGTGTCGCCTCGTTCGAGTCGTGATTCGAGATACCTGTCGAGTCCAA
>CAVOCL010000270.1:0-3465 GCA_963694185.1 Dehalococcoidia bacterium | reverse complement strand
CGAAGCCGTATATATATGGATACCACCTAGCTAAACCACCTACTGAGCCCCAATGAATAACCCAACCGCACCGATGGGTTCACTACCAATGTGGGCAGCCACGCGCACTCGTGTGGCTGCTTGCCCTGCCAGTGCATGGTGATGAGAATGGCCCTCACCGTACGCACACAATTAAAATAAATTTCGAATCGCTAAAAATGAGCCCCGCACGCAGCCTCGCTCTTGAAAAATTGCTGCTGTCTCTCTTCACCAATAAAATTCAACTTAATGACCCGAAAACGGTTTACATCGATGGCTTATCGGCCGTGCTAACCCGCCGTATATAGATACAGCCCCAGGCTTTGCCCCCCAAAGACGAACCACCGCGCTACCGATTTATCCGACGAGTTCGGTTACCAGCCCGGCTCAACTTCACAGCCAAGCTGGAGCACTCGTAGCGCATCTCGATACGCCTCAGCCTGCTGACGACCGCACAGAGTCACGACGCCTTTGCCTGTGTTGTGGGCTTCAAGCATAATCAGCGAAGCATCGACAGTCGAAAGCTCAGGCAACGTCTTTATCAACGCCCAAATCACATAGTCCGTCGAATGATGGGTATCGTCGAACAACACCACTGCCCATCGATCCGACTTAGTAGCTGAAGTTTCACGAATCTCGGCCAGCGTCTTAACGGGGGTTGCGCCTGCTCCTGCTGAATCGGCTTTGGCAAGCGGAATCCCAGAGCTATTGACACCGCCAGACATCAGGAAGATTCTTTGGCGGCGATGCTTTCGCTTCATCAGAAAATCCTCACAGCTCAAGGGTTCATCACACATGCGAATTACCGACATAAAACCGTATCCAGTGTGGGTTGGCAGGCGAAACCAGATGTTGGTCAAAGTGGAAACTGACGAAGGCATATACGGCTGGGGTGAATCCGGACTTTCAAGCCGGGAGATGGGCGTCAAAGGAATCATTGAACACTACAGAGAATTCCTGGTCGGGCGCGACCCGATGCAGCGTGGAGCCCTGTGGCAAGAAATGTACCGCAGTCAGTATTTCGAAGGCGGCCGAACCATGACGGCCGCGATGTCGGCAATTGATATCGCTTTGTACGACATCGTCGGCAAAAAACTTGGCGTTCCTGTTTATCAACTACTCGGCGGCAAGCAACGCAACTTCGTCCCAACGTTCGCAACAGGCGGCGGATCGAGCCCTGAAGAAATGGTCGACATGGCCCAGCAGATCATCGCTGGCGGATTCGACTGCTTCCGCTTGCATCATCAATACAAGGGCGAAAGCGAAAACGTCTACGAACCACGTGAAGCGATCGCTCTTTCAGCTGAAGGCCTGATCAAGGCTCGTGAAGTACTTGGATCACGACCTGTAATCGGCTACGACTTCCACCATCGTCTATCAGTCGCCGAAACCGCTTCGTTCTGCCAGATGATGCCCGCCCATACTCTCGATTTCCTTGAAGAACCGATCCGTGACGAAACGCCTGAAGCCTACGAAGTGCTTCGAACCATGACACAGGTGCCGTTCGCCATCGGCGAAGAGTTTGCATCGAAGTGGCAGTTCCTCCCTTATATCGAACGAGGGCTCACCAACTACGTGCGGATCGACGTTTGCAACGTTGGCGGTATCACCGAAGCCATGAAGGTCGTCGGATGGGCCGAAGCGCACTATATCGACCTCATGCCGCACAACCCGCTGGGGTCTATCTGCGTGGCAGCAACCGCTCACATGGCGATGGCTTCTGCCAACTTCTCATGGCTAGAAATAAGGGAATCTCCGGGTGAAGACCTTAACTTCTACTCGAAGGAAATCTATCCTGTTCAACCTAAAATCATTCCAGGGCGGGTAACCGTGCTAGACAAGCCGGGGCTCGGTGTTGAAGTCGATGAAGCATCGCTAGACGAACCGTTCAGGTTCCAAACCAGTGAGCCACTTCGACGCAAAGACGGTTCGAAAACCAACTCGTAATTCCTGAAATAAATTAGCAACGAAACAAACGATCCCCCTTCCTTCGGGAAGGGGTTAGGGGATAGGTAGATTACAGCGTCGACCAAGTCGTCCTACGACGCCCGGAGCAAATCACGCATGAAAATTACCGGAATAAAATCGTTCCCCGTTTGGGTTGGCCACCGCAACCAGATGCTCGTAAAAATCGAGACTGACGAGGGCATATACGGCTGGGGCGAATCGGGCGTATCGAGCCGAGAACTTGCCGTTAAAGGAATGGTCGATCACTACCGAGAGTTCCTGATCGGCCGAGATCCGATGCAACGAGGTGCTCTGTGGCAAGAGATGTACCGCAGCCAGTACTTCGAGGGCGGCCGCATCATGACCGGAGCCATCTCCGCTATCGACATCGCCCTTTACGACATCGTCGGTAAAAAGCTTGGTGTGCCTGTCTACGAGTTACTCGGCGGCAAGCACCGAGACTATGTGCCAACGTTCGCAACCGGCGGCGGAAATTCGCCTGAAGAAATGATCGATGTAGCCCAGCGCATGATCGCTGAAGGCTTCGACGCCTTCCGTCTGCACCGCGACTACGAACCGGAAGAAGCGAGCGGAATATACGAACCACGCGAAGCCATCGCACTGTCAGCAGAAGGTCTTATCAAGGCACGCGAAGTTCTTGGGAACAGGCCTGTAATCGGTTACGACTTTCACCACCGACTATCGGTAGCCGAAGCCGCTTCGTTCTGTCAGATGATGCCCGCTCACACACTCGACTTTCTGGAAGAACCAATCCGTGACGAAACGCCAGAGGCGTACGAAACACTGCGAACAATGACCCAAATGCCGTTCGCCATCGGTGAAGAGTTCGCTTCAAAATGGCAGTTCCTCCCATACATGGAGCGAGGCCTAACCAATTACGTACGGATCGACATCTGCAACGTTGGCGGGCTTACCGAGGCGATGAAAGTCGTTGGCTGGGCCGAAGCGCACTACATCGATCTCATGCCACACAATCCGCTGGGACCAATCTGCGTCGCTGCAACAGCACACATGGCAATGGCTGCTGCCAACTTTTCATGGCTCGAAATCAGAGAATCTGCAGGCGAACAGACGGGCTTCTACTCAAAGGAAGTGTTCCCGGTGCAGCCTGAAATAGTTCCTGGCCGAGTGACCGTACTCGATCAACCCGGACTCGGCGTAGAAGTCGATGAAGAATCTCTCACCGAACCGTTCAGGCACTCGGAAATGCCGCATCTGAAACGAAACGACGGATCACACACCAACTGGTAAGCAATAAGAAACAACGTCAACAAACAACAATCCCCCTTCCTTCGGGAAGGAGTTACAAGGTCGGTAGATTGCAACGCTGATCCAAGTGACAAGTAAATAGAACGGAACTCGTTCCGAAGCTTCAGTCTCTCAACCCATCCAGCAACAATCGATCTCTAAGAAAACAAGGCAATCCTTTGAAAATCACCGATGTAAAACCATTCGCCGTCTGGGTCGGCCGCCGAAACC
>CAVOCL010000269.1:0-3475 GCA_963694185.1 Dehalococcoidia bacterium | reverse complement strand
TGACGGTTTCGCACCCGCTGAAGGCAGCGGAATTCTCATTATTGAAAGCCTTGAACACGCCAAAGCACGTGGTGCCCACATCTACGCCGAAGTGGGCGGATGGGGCGTTTCTTCGGATGCATATCACCTGGTTCAGCCGCACCCAGAAGGATTCGGAGCCGCAAAAGCGATCAAGCGTGCGTTAGACAACGCCGGCGTTGAACTCGACGAAGTCGACTACATCAACGCTCACGGCACTTCGACTCCAATCAACGATGCCGCGGAAACCAAAGCAATCAAAGCAGTATTTGGCGAGCAGGCCTACAAGATTCCGGTCAGCTCAACCAAGTCGATGGTTGGTCACTCACTCGGTGCGTCGGGAGCGTTGGAAGCGATCGTCTGCATCAACAGCATCAACGACAATATTCTTCACCCGACTATCAACCAGGAAGAATCCGACCCCGACTGCGATCTCGACTACATTCCAAACGTAGCCCGAGAACTCGAAGTCAACATCACGCTCTCGAACTCATTCGGATTCGGCGGCCAAAACGCCTGCCTAATAATCAAACAATTCGCGGGCTAGCCCGACCTCTCGAACGAGATACTAGCCGACATCGGGGAAAAGCTGAGGGAACGTCGCATCGTCGTTCCGAACTTGATTCAGAATCTTGATCAGCATTGTGGCGTGTGACTTGTTCGCCCACATCGTACTAAAAAACCCAGTCTAATACGCCTAGCTCGGGCATCGGAACAAATTCGCGCCACGGCACGTCTACCTCTAGACTGCGCACTCTAAAAGCGCGACGCAGAACCACTTTTGTCCCAAAAATTCTCTGGAGGATCTAATGACCAACAGCCAAACAAGAATGCTTGCATCATCAATCGGCCTAATCGGCGGTGCGATCATAAGTTAAACGGACAATCTGAACATCAACCTGAGCATCGTGATTATCTTGATCACATTCGCAATGCTGCTAGTCGAATATTCACGCTCCTGGCGATCTGAGTAGAACCTCAGCCCTGAACAGCGAACACGATCACCTTCGACTCGCCACGAGTCTGAACACGAACCCGGCTACCAACCTCAATCCCGTTGGCCGCCCGCCTGCGCACTCGAAGCAAAGTGCCTGAATCCAACCGAATGCTGTACTCGCTGAACTCGCCCGCAAACTCCCGCAGCTCAACGGTCGCCGTCCTCTGCTCCGCATCACCAGCATGCTCAATCTCAAGCTCCGACGCACGCATCAGCGCCAACACCTGCTGACCATCCGAAACGGTACCGTCAGTTGTAGTTCGAGTAGGGAACACACCCGCCTCGGTCACCACAATGCCACCTCGATACACACCCGGAATCAACTCACACGGTCCGATCAATCGCGCAACCGAAGCCGAAACCGGATTCTGATATACCTCCTCGGGCGTGCCAATCTGCTCAATAGACCGCTCGCCCATCACGGCTACACGATCCGAAGTCGCCAGTGCCTCTTCACGATCATGAGTTACCAACAACGTCGTAGCGCCAGTCTCTTGAACAATCTTCTTGATATCTCGCCGCAACTCGGCCCTCAGCTGACGATCAAGGTTGCTGAACGGCTCATCTAGCAACAACGCGACCGGATCTGGAGCCAATGCACGCGCAATCGCCACCCGCTGTTGCTGACCACCAGAAAGCTCGTGAACGTAACGGTCTTCATATCCGCTCATTCCAACCATCTCGAGCACCGGCGCAATACGAACAGCCCGTTCGGAAGCCTGCAATCCCTTCAAGCCAAATTCAACGTTCTTCGCAACCGAAAGATGCGGAAACAATGCGTAGTCCTGAAATACCAGTCCGATTCTGCGTTGATCGGGCGGCACATGAACGAACGACGATCCAACCAGCTGCCCACCAACACGAACATACCCAGCAGAAACTTGTTCAAACCCGGCAACCACGCGGAGCGCGGTCGTTTTACCCGCACCACTTCGCCCAAGAATGCTCACGAACTCACCTGGTCGAACCAGCAAATCAAATCCACTTATAGCCGGTGAGTTAGATCCCGGATAACTGCACTCAACACCCTGTAGGTGAATGACGCCCGTCTCAGCCGCACCCGTATCCGCGGCACCAGGTGCGACAACGCCTTGAACGGGCGTCGGAATAGAAATCTCTGCGGTACGCCGCCGCCATGGCATCCTCATCGTGCCGCCTCGTCGAGTTTAAGTGGCCTGTCAGAAACACCCGTTTTATCGCCATGACCACGTAGCGTCAAATACGCCGTCGGTATTCCAGCAACCACCACCAACAACAACGCGGCCGCAGCAGTTTTGGCGAAGAACGCCTCTGAAGCTGCCGACCAAATCGACGATGAGAGCGTTCGATATCCGATAGGAGAAAGTATCAAAGTTGCCGGTAACTCTTTCATTGTCAGCAGGAACACCATCGCTCCACCAGCGAAAGCGCCCGGCATCACAAGTGGGATTGTCACAGAGAAAATCACCCGCCATTGCGAACGACCAAGACTTTGAGCCGCCTCTTCAATTCTCGGGTTCACCTGCAGCAACGTACTCCGTAGTGCCCCAATACTTGCGGGCAAGAACAACACGCCATACGCAAACACCAATAACCAAATCGACTGATACAGCGGGCGTGCAACATTTATTCCGAAGAACACTAAAGAAAGTGCCACTACAACGCCCGGCAATCCAAAACCGATATACACTGAACGTTCGAAGAATCGACTCATACGACTCTGGAATCGAACTGCCAATATCGCCACTGGCAGCGCTGCAAACACTGTTACGACCGCGGCCAACAACGAAACATAAAGCGAATTGCGAGCTGGAACCAGCAGCGGCAGCAGTTCCTGATTATTGAGCAATCCTCGCACAAGCCAGTGAACTAGCACGCCAACAGGAATCATAAGCCCAATAAGCACCGGCAGCCCAACAGCGCCAGCGCCAAGCCAACGCCACCGCCCAAGATCAAATCTTCGAGATACTCGAACAGCTCCCACTGTGCTTCGGTGATACGCACCACTGCCACGGGTAAAACCTTCACCCAACAGCAGCAATACCGCAATTACAACTAGAACCAGCGACAACACCGCCGCAGCCGTTCGATCGATAGACGACTCGTACTGAATCATGATCGTTGATGTAAACGTCTGGTACCGAAGCAATGCAACTCCGCCAAAATCGCTCAGCGTATACAGCGCTACCAGTAACGATCCACCAGCAATAGCCGGACGCAGCATCGGCAACGTAACCGCTCTAAACGTGTGGATCGGCCCGTAGCCCATCGCACGAGCCGCCTCTTCAAGCGCAGGGTCCATTCGTCGAAGTGCACCTCGCACGGTCAACAACACATACGGATAGGTCATCAGCACCAGCACGAGAGTCGCACCGCCGAGACCGTAAATATCAGGCAGTCGAGTTACGCCCAACCCCGAAAGCCAACCCTGCAGCATGCCCTTCGGCGAATACATCTCGATCACCGTGGTCGCCATCACGA
>CAVOCL010000268.1:0-3501 GCA_963694185.1 Dehalococcoidia bacterium | reverse complement strand
CCGCTTCCCAAGCGGGCACGGAACAGTGGGGGAGTGGATGGGTCCCGGTGGGTCCCACGGACTTCAACTCCGCTGGCGTGCGTCCTTCGGCGTGCGCGGAGGGTTCGACTCCCTTGCACTCCCGCCAATTTCGTTTTGGGCTATGATGCCGCCGTATTGCGATGACTAATTCGCTGAAGGCTGGCATATGGACTTCCCACGAACCGTCGACGAGATCACGCCTGAGTGGCTGACGAATGTGCTGCGAGAGAGCGGTGCGATTGATAAATCTACCGTCGAGTCGGTGAGCGCTAATGTCCTCGATGGCGGAGCCACTAGTGAAGTTCAGAAACTCGTAATCGAGTACGATCTCGATGCCGAGCAAGCCCCGAAAAGTATCATCGCAAAAATCGCTCATCAGGACCCTGAAACCAGATCACTCGTTGATGATCTGAGTCTGTACGAGACGGAAATTCTGTTCTATCAGCATTTCAATAAGGGTGTCGGCATTACGGTTCCGGACATTTACTTTTCCTCTTACGACCATGCAACGAAAGAGATGTTGCTACTTCAAGAAGACCTCAGCGATCTTCGTTCAATTGCACCCGGTATCGAGTGTAATTTCGACGACGCGGTAAATGCGTTCGATGCTGCTGCCGGATTCCACGCAAAGTGGTGGGACAACGAATCTTTGTTCGATATTCCGTGGCTGATCGACTACAGCGACGAAGAATACGCCACAAATATTTCTGGGAAGTCTTCACCGCATATCGATAGCTTCGTCGAGAAAGCAGGTAGCTACTTGCCCAAGGGAGTGGAGCAGATTATTCGAGATCTGGCACCCCGATACGCCGAGGTTGTTTCGCATTCAGGAACCCGACCCGTGACCTTGAACCACGGCGACTACAAACCGGCGAATTTATTCTTCGACGATTCAGAGAACGCAGAAAGCCCTATCGTGGCGTTCGATTGGCAGGTCGTTCAACGTGGTCGGTCAGGAACCGATCTAGGGCAGTTCTTTCTAACCTCATTTAGCAACAACACCAGAACAGCAATCGAAAAACAGCTAATCACCGGATATCACAATGCGCTCCTCAATAGAGGAGTCACGGGCTACTCCATGGACGAACTGTATTTTGACATTCAGGTCGGAATTCTCTCGCAGATACCATTGCGAACACTTGGGTTGGTGTTCAGGTCGGAGAAGCTGCTCGAGACTGAAGTCGGTACAGCGACTTTTGCCAGTGAATGTGATCGCTTGAAAGTCCTCATCGACTGGAACTACGACGAGGTGATTCCGAAGTGACCGATTTTAAACCGAAAGGTTGATGAGATCACTCCCCGAAGAGTTCAAGGCACGCAATGCTGCGAGTGATCGTGATTTCGTTTAATACACTAACGGTCGATTGCATGATCGTTCCGTTTTTTCGGTGAAGAGTGGCAAATGTATACCTGGAGCCAGCGGGACCTGCATTAATTGCTTCGCCTGTGGGCTGGGCTATCAATGCAACCGTCCCCCATTTGCTCGATGACATCGCAGAAGTTCGGGTTATACCCCACAAAGTACTCTCATCGACCTCACCATCGGAGCCCAAGATGATGCCTTCATCGCAGGCAGTAAATTCCCCGACACTCCCGTAAACGTCGATGCCCTTGATCACTGTATTGCTCAGGTAGTCCCGCCATCCTTCAAATACCAATTCATCCTCGGGCTGCTTATCGTTTAATTCAGCATCTAGCCAATCAGGGAACACAGGTTCGGCAAGTTGCTCGGCAGTGAACTTTGGCTCAGCTTTTGCCACCGTTGTCGGAGTAGGCGTGTCAATTGGGACAGATGTAACTGCCACTCGTACAAAAGTCGGTTCCGGCTCAGATGTAGTCGAGTCTGAATCCTGACTTTGAAACGCTGGCGATGAATCTGCCGAACATGAAAGCACAACTATTGAGAGTGCAAGAAAACACAACAGTGCGAACGTTACAGAGAATCGCCTGACCATTCGTACCAACCCGCCAACGCCTTTGATTAGTTATTACGAGAGTGCCAAGGGACTATATCGGGTGCTGGCAACCCGAGCCAGTTAGGTTCGCTGCACCAGACCCTGCACTTATCATCACGGCCGACCCACACCGTTCTGGAAAAATAGCAAACCCTTATGATGTCGCCAGATATTTCGACCTGCACAGTTGAGTTCATGAAGCCCGTCAAAGAGCGGGCAGTGTCAGAACTTACAGGGAGATCGAGATGCGCACCTGCCCGAACTGCGATTTACAAAATCAGGAGTCATGGACTCATTGCCGGGAGTGTGGTTTTGCACTCTCGTCAGACAGAGCTTCTGATAGGCAGCAGGTTGGACTAATTATTGGTCAACAAGCTAAATCCGCTGATCACAGGGCTTGGTATCTGGAGATTATTGATTCAAGGTATCGGTCACATTTGCTTCTCTGGTCGGTGCTGCTGATTGGCCTGATGATGTTGCAGATTGGCCTACAGCTCATGTCTGGAGGGCTACTCTCACTTATTTCAATCGCATCGTTCACGATAACCGTAGTGATTGCAGCACCGATATTTGCTCTGTTCACGAGACTTATTCTCAAACTTCTAAAACGGGTGTCCGGCATTCACGCGTGAGTGGTCGAAATTCCGGCCTTTCGCTCCCTCGGTAGCCTACCTGCGAGCGCGGTAATCCATGGTCAAGGCACCTGTCCTCGATGGATTGCTTGTGGAAATCGAAACGATGGCTGTCAGGTATCCCGGCTAACCCTACGGCGTTGCAATCATTTTGCCATCGTCCCAAGTCGGGTCATCGAGAAACAGCGCACGCATCATCTGGTACCAGGCATCTTGTTCCGGGCTCGCTGCGTTATCCCTGAAGCTGGTTTCATCTTTGAAAATTGCGACCATTTTCAGCATCGACGGGTCGCTGTCCAACTGCAACATATATCCCGAAACGAAGCCAATATTGTCGGGTTTCTCGTTCTCATTCCAATCGTTCAACAACTGCGCCAACTTAGGGGCGTTGGCAGGGTCGATTCTCATAGTTGCGATAGTTCCGTACATCTTGAACCTCCTCACATCTGGTCAATATCGAAGCGCGATCATATGACATCAGCCTGCTTTTGTTGAAGTGCATGTGTGTAATTGGAACTTGAAATCATCCAACACATGAACAGCGAATCGTATTCGAAGATCACCGTAGCGAGCCAAAAGTTTCGTAATGCACTGCGGTGAAGCACGCAGAAGTTCTTCGTATCTACTCCCGAGTCCACACTCCCTTGTTCAACGTAAAGTTTGAATGTGGAATCAGATAACAGTGGCGCACCAGACGCCCGGATGGTTCATTCAGAACTGACCAATGACGACTTCCTGGGAGCCACCTCCCCGGTGAAGCAGTATGCCCTCGCGAGCATTCTGATAGTTCTCGGCGCCCTAGTAGCGGTGAACTTCGGTTCCAGCCGTGTTGAGCGCGAGAGCGTAATCTCCCGTCTCGAAACCGAAGCGATCGCTCCGGCAAAGGTCTCTAC
>CAVOCL010000267.1:0-3509 GCA_963694185.1 Dehalococcoidia bacterium | reverse complement strand
AATTCACCGCTAAGACCCGCCGACGATGCTCGTGTAGTCGACACCGACGATCTTTCGTTCGTTCAGGTCGTCGATCTTCTATCTGAACTCGCCAAGGAAATTCTTTAATGGCCCAGTGGCTGTTCCCGTTCTGCAACGTGGGGTTCAAAACTACTCTGAAACTGTTCTCCGACTACAAGGTCGAAGGGCAGGAGAACATACCCGAGTCTGGACCGATGCTGGTCGCTTCAAATCACCTATCAAATCTTGATCCAGCGATAGTTGCGGCTGCATTGCCTCGACCACCAGTGTTTCTTGCCAAGAAAGAATTGTTCAAATTTCGACTCGGAGCGGCGTTGATGCGGGCGTACGGTGCGTATCCGGTTGATAGAAGCCGTGCCGACCTGCGGGCGTTGAACTGGATTAACGGTCAGTTATTAAGTGAACACCGTATAGCTATGGTATTCCCAGAAGGAACTCGCAGTAGAACTGGTGGATTGTTGCGTGGGCAGCCGGGTCTCGCACACATTGCAATATCGACTGGAGTGCCTGTTGTTCCAATAGCCCTTACCGGTTCGGAAAACCTTAACAACGTTCTGAAAGTGGTAAAGCCAACCGCAACGCTCAGGCTGAAAATAGGCAAGCCATTTGTTGTGACCCAATCTGATGGGGGTGTGTCACGCAGAAGAGCCATGAACGTGACTAAAGAAATAATGGTCAGGATTGCGAAAATGCTTCCCGAAGACAAGCGGGGCGAATACTCTAATCAGTGTGATATTAAATTGACCGAAACTGTTGACTACGTTTCACAGTGATATTGGGGAACCGAAGTAGGGGGACCGCCTGAGTGTGTGGAATATTTGCATATACCGGAACTGAGAACGCTGTTCCGCTTTTGATCGAAGGTCTTCGATCTGTGGAATACCGCGGCTACGACTCCGCTGGAATTTCGGTTATCGATTCGTCTGGCGCCATCCGAACGGTCAAGAAAGGCGATCACAAGGCATCGCTTGAAAACCTCGCTGTGGCAGTTGGTGATGGCCAGCTTTCGGGCGGTGTTGGCATTGGTCACACACGGTGGGCGACTCACGGCGAGGTGAACCAGAAGAACTCGCACCCGCACGCGTCGAGCAGCGGTTCAATTTCGATCGCACATAATGGCATTATCGAGAATTTTCTTGAACTCAAGGACGAACTGGTTGATGCCGGTGTTGAGTTCGTTTCCGATACCGACTCGGAAGTTCTGGCGCATCTCGTTGGTAGATCCGTGGCGAACGGGCACAGCTTGCGAGAGGCTGTGATCGCAGCCGCCAGCCGAATCAACGGCAACACAGCTGTGGTTGCTGTTTCCGCTGCCGAACCAGGCATTGTCGTGGGGCTGCGAGTGGGCAACGCCGGCGGAATCGTGGTTGGTAAGAACGATAGCGCCGCCGTCATGGCGTCGGACACCATCGCTCTGCTTCCATATACGAATGAAGTGATCTATCTCGAACCCGGTGAAGTTGTTGAAATCGAACGTGGTTCGGTTCGGTTATTCGATCTCGAAGGCACCGTAATCGAACGTGAACCGGTGGTAACAAACCAGAATTTCGAAGCCGCCAAAAAGGGCAATCACCCGCACTTTATGTCGAAGGAAATCGCCGAGCAGCCGGAAGCGATTCAGGGCGCAATGCGGGGTAGAGCAGATTTTTCTTCCGGCACGCTATCGCTGCCCGAAATTAGCCTGACTCACGATCAAATCATGTCGATCGATAGAGTCGTGCTTACCGGCATGGGCACATCGCTCCACACCGGAATGTTTGGCGCATCGGTCATCGAAACGCTTGCCAGAATTCCGTCCGTTGCCGAGAACTCATCTGAACTTCGCTACCGCAACCCGGTGCTCGGGGCGAATACGTTGATTATTGCGATGACACAGTCGGGCGAAACCGCCGATACGCTGGCCGCGATGGAGCATGCACGACAGGCGGGCTCACCGCAGGGCGTGATACTCGAAATGGAGGGTTCTCAGGCCACCCGGGTAGCTGATTTCACGCTTGGCGTGCGAGCCGGTCAGGAAATCTGTGTCGCATCGACCAAGACGATGATAGCCAGTATGACGACACTGCTCCAGCTTGCAATATTCCTGGCACAAGCACGCGGCGAAATCGATGCCGGTCGGGTCAAGCAAATCGTTGGCCAAATGGCCGAACTTCCTGCGCTCGTCGCAAAAGCGCTTGATCTCAATGGCGAAATAACAGATCTCGCCGATCGTTTGGCGAAATACGACGACCTTCTTTATCTCGGACGTGGTCCGCAGCTTCCGATGGCCCTCGAAGGTGCGCTCAAGATGAAAGAGATCGCCTACATTCATGCCGAAGGCAACCCGGCTGGCGAGATGAAGCACGGCATGAACGCCCTGTTGGGACCCGATATGGCGACCGTTGTTTGCGCACCCCGTAATGACCTCTATCCGAAAATGCTGTCGAATATCAGCGAGGTGAAAGCCCGTGGTGGCGAGGTAGTGGCGATAGTCACAGAAGGCGACGATACGGTGGAACGAATCGCCGATCACGTAGTCCGGATTCCCGAGTGCCCCGAGCTGCTCCAGCCGTTCCTGACTCTTGTACCGTTGCAGCTACTCGCATATCGCACGGCTCTGGCATTGGGGCGTGATCCCGACAAACCTCGGAACCTCGCCAAGACCGTAACGGTCGAATAGCTGCCTACCGGCCATAAATCTCACCAGCGCATGCCCCGCAGGCGTAAGATCGTCGTTTTCCGCATACGATCTTATTCAGAATTGACTATTAGCTAAGTTTGGCCACGACTACAGAACAGCAGGCACCAGTTGGTTTCCGAGAGAAGCTTTCTGTGAAGCTGGGTGCGCTAAGTAATAAGAATTACCGCCGTTACTGGTTCGGATCGTTGGCTTCTGTAGGTGCGATTCAGATCGTCACCATGGCGCAGGGCTGGTTGATCGTCGACAAACTCGGCGGGACGACAACCGATATCGGGCTGCTCGGTGGGGCGACAGCGATTCCGACGATTCTTGTGAGCCTGTTTGGCGGGGTTCTAGCGGATCGAATGGATCGGCGTAGGTTGATAATGGCGGTTTCGATCGCGTCAACCGCACTGCTGTTGCTGCTTGCGATTCTTGATGCCACTGACGCGATTCAGATCTGGCACGTGGTCGTAATCGCTTCCGCTCAGGGTTTGGTGATGGGCTTCGATGGCCCCGTTCGTAGCTCGTACTTCCCGTTGCTGATCGAGCGCAAGCATATGTCGAGCGCGGTCGTGCTTGGCACGGTGATGTGGCAATTCAGCCGGTTGGTTACGCCAATAATCGGCGGAATATTGATCGCTTACGGCGGTACTCAATCGGTCTTCTTTGTGGGTGTAGTCGGTTGGACCAGCATGCTGTTGGTGATGATTTCTCTTAGAGTAAGTTCGCCTGCAGTCCAAAAATCTCGGAACATGGTGGGAGATATCGTCGAAGGAGTTCGTTTCATACTTTCGAGGCGAGACTTTGTGCTGCTGATTGGTCTGAC
>CAVOCL010000266.1:0-3543 GCA_963694185.1 Dehalococcoidia bacterium | reverse complement strand
ACGAAATCTTCCGATTGCGACAGGAACGAGTTCCTGTATCGGAGATTTCAAAACGCTTCGGAATCAGCACTCGAACAGTTCACCGAATCGTGCATCGCGGTGGAGCGGCGCCTGTGCCTGTGAACGAAGACGACGATGGCCCACTGATTTCGCTGAGCGAGTTGGCCGAGCGTTCGTTGTTCCGAGAACGAATACCGTTTCCAGAGTTGGTAGTTGGCGGATCTTCAACGTTCGGAACTAACTGATTGGTCTTGATGACGGCAGCCGGGGTTGGTATGCAACGCTAAACTGTCAGCATGACAACCGAATCTAATCTTCCAGACCGCCCACAACTACGTCCTGTCGAAGTAAGTCGCATCTCTCACGAGGGAAGCGACTACTTCTTGTTAAAGGACCTACGCAAATTGAGCGAACAGTCGTTGATGGTCCCTGCTCCACTTGGTTTATACCTTCAAGGAGCCGACGGGACGAACACGCTGAATGAGATTGTGAAGGCAGCAGTGAGCAACGGTGCGCCAGCCGTTGAGCCAGAGGTTTTAGACGAACTACTGACTAAACTCGACGATATGATGTTGCTTTCGAACGGGAAGTATCAGGTGGAGATCGAGCACCGTCTCGATGAATACCGGAGCGCTCCCTTCCGTAAGCCAGCTCTGGCTGGACTCGCTTATCCGGAAGGTGTCGATGACCTTCGTGGCTACCTTGATGGTTTTGCTTTTCCGTACATGGATGATGATGCGATGGCAGATGACGATCTACCCGCCGATATCGATGTTGAGCTTAAGGCAGTGATTTCGCCGCACATCGATTTTGAGCGTGGGGGCGATTCGTACGGAATGATCTGGGAACAGGTGCGTGACCAACTTCAGGATGTTGAGTTGTTCGTTGTGTTCGGAACCGATCACAATGGCGATGGGCCCCGCCTGACTCTGACCAGTCAGAACTATCAGACCCCGATTGGTGAGTTGGAGACTGACATAGAGTTGGTCGACGAAATCGCACGAATACTCGCAGCCGACAGCACGGTAGAAGATCATCCATTTGCCGATGAATTCAATCACGCTCAAGAGCATTCGATAGAACTTGCCAGCGTGTGGCTCCACCGTGCCATCGGCAATTCAAAAGCCAAAATGCTGCCGATACTTTGCGGGTCGTTCGGACGATTGCTGGAAGATGGTGCGCCGAATATCGAAGATCATCCCCAGATAAGTCGTGTTATCCGACTACTTCAGTCAGTTGCGAGTGAACGACGAACAATGTTTATCGCCGCTGCCGATCTTGCTCACGTTGGGCCGGTGTTCGGCGATGCCGAACTGATGCCCAAGGATTCCGAGGGCAGGCAGCGAATTCAAGCGGATGATGAGGTGTTGTTAGAGGCGATTACGCAGGGCAGTCGAAATAGATTATTTGAAGCTATCAAGGACAACGGTGATCGAAATAAGATCTGTGGACTCGCGCCTATCTACATGACTTTGTGGGCAGCAGATGCCACCATCGGAACCTCGAGTGGCTATCAGCAGTGTCAGGCAGATGAGGACGATACATCGTTCGTATCGATTGTCGGCGCCGCATTATTCGGATAGCCATCAGTCGCGAACCGTCGTAGAAAACGCTGCCTAGCGGCCGAACTACTCGGAGACCGGAGCGATTGCGTCGATCTGTGTCGTACCGCTCACCAGTTCACCTGTCGCCTGGTACAAAGCACGCTCAACTATGTTCATCGCACGATCGGCAACGCGTTCAACGTTGTGGGCAACCCACATTAGGTAAGTCGCACGCTCGGCGTTGTCAGGATTGCTCTTCACGAGCTCCATCAGATCGCCCTGCACCTTGGCGTAAAGATCGTCGACTTCATCGTCTTCATTTTCGAGCTCGACGCCCAAATTTCGAACGAAATCAGGATCACGGCTGATAAACGCCTCGAGCGCTCGCTTCAACATGCTCACAGCCATATCGCCCATACGAGGAATATCGATCAACTCTTTAAGTGGCGGCTGGCTGCCCATCGTAATACTGATTTTGGCAATACCCTCGGCATAATCGCCGATTCGTTCGAGCTCGCCTGCGATGTGAAGGGAAGCGATGATACGGCGGAGATCGCTGGCCATTGGAGCCTCACGTCGAATCAACTCGACGCATGATCGTTCGATTTCCAACTCGGTCTCGTCAATGCGGTCATCTTCATCAATGACCGTCTGTGACCGTTCAATATCACGATTTTTCAGAGCGTTAAGTGCGTTGAAAATCGCCTGCTCGACGAGTCCGCTCATAAGAATGAGTTCTGCTTCAAGCTTTTCAAGGTCCCTGTCGAAATCTTGCCGGCCCGTTGGAATTATGCTGCCCTGTTCGTTCATAGTCGCTACAGTTTACCTATGTCTCGGGTTAGCCGATGCGACCGGTTACGTACGCTTCAGTTCGAGAATCGTTTGGGTTGCCGAAAACCTGCTCATTCGTTCCATATTCGATCATACGGCCAACCCGTTCTTCGCCTGCCATCATCACCGCAGCATAGTCGGAAATACGGGTTGCCTGTTGCATATTGTGCGTGACGATGAGGATCGTAACCTCATTCGAAAGCTCCTGAATAAGCTGCTCAATCGCTTGAGTCGAAATCGGATCGAGAGCTGAAGCGGGCTCGTCCATCAAAACGACTTCCGGATTTACTGCGAGCGCTCGGGCGATGCAAATACGCTGCTGCTGACCACCGGAAACGCTAAGACCGCTGTCGTTCAATCGGTCTTTTACTTCTTCCCAAACGGCTGCACGCCGCAGGGATGTTTCAACAACCTCGTCAAGATCGTCGGTCATGCCGTTGATACGAGGTCCGAAAGCAACATTTTCATAAATACTTTTTGGAAACGGGTTCGGGCGTTGGAACACCATGCCAATGCGGAAGCGAATTTCCGTTGGATCGACTTCCGGAGCGTAAATATTTTGACCTGCGAAGTTGACACTGCCACTGACGGACGCACTCGGGATGAGGTCGTTCATTCGATTGAAGCAGCGTAGAAGCGTGCTTTTACCGCAACCTGATGGGCCGATGAGCGAAACTACACTGTTTTTCGGAATCTGAATCGAAATATCGCTGACAGCGGTGTTTCCGCCGTAAGCAACAGACAGATGTTTCGCTTCCAGCACAGGTTCGATGTCATCGAACTTGAGAATATTTTCGGCCGATCCCACTTGTGACAGGAGATCGGTGTCGTTGAGGGCCATCATTTACTCCACAAATGAGGTAAATCGCGACTTGTTTACCGTTCATATCAAGAGTAGTTGGGCAACGTTAACAGAATGAAAGACGAGGGTGGTGAGTCGGTGCAGGCACCGGGTGGCTTGCCCATCTGTCATTGCGAGAAGCCGTTCTGGGTGACGTGGCAGTCGTGGACATCTGGATTCCACATTGGATACAGGAATTTATCCTGCATATGGAAGAAACGCACCGCAGAATCGGGGCGAGACAGTAGTCAAACGTCGTAGTGGATCAAACGTTATCGCCTCGTCATTCTTCCTCGCAACGACAAGGTAACGCCCACTCCCGAACAT
>CAVOCL010000265.1:0-3558 GCA_963694185.1 Dehalococcoidia bacterium | reverse complement strand
CGCCCGCCATTCCGACGCGGAGGCCGACGACGTCGTCAGTGCTTCTGCAAAGAAAGCACCGTCGACTATAAAGATGTATCAAGCATCCGCCGCTTCATCACCGATCGCGGCCGCATCGAAGCCGGTAAAAAATCCGGTAACTGTGCAAAATGCCAGCGAACACTGACAACTGCCATCAAGCGAGCCCGACATCTGGCGTTGCTTCCTTACGCTCCTGATCACCTCCGGGTAACTGGTGCTGTCGCAACAAGCAACAAGATTGCTGACGCAGAGGAAGAAACTAAAGAGTCTGACGACAAAGCAACCGAGGCAACGACAGAGGCCAAGACTGAAGCCTCAGAATCTACTACGGACTCGACCGAAACTACGGATGCAACTGAAGACGCTCCTGTAGCCGAGGCTGAAGAAACTGCCGAAGCGTCAGAGGAATCTGAACCCGAAGCCGAAGTTGTAGCCGAAGAAGCTCCAGAAGAATCTGAATCTGAAGCTGAAGAAGAAACCGAAGCTGCTGCAGAAGACGTTTCAACTGATGAGGATTCAGAAGCACCAGAAGCTGCTGAAGAATCCACCGAAGCAGATGACAGCACAGACGAAGACGACAAATAGTCTCGTCTAGCTGACAGTTCAACGTCATTAGGGCCGGAAATCGTTACTTCATGTAACACTCCGGCCACAGCATTAGCTGAGCGCCGAAGATGTCCACAGAAGATCACAGCGAAGACCGTAACGAAGATCAGGAACAGCCTGCCGTAGTCGAGACTCCAATTCCCGACTACGAAGCAGGTAAACGTAGTATCACCACTCGTGGTGGTAAAACACGTCGACAAATGGTCGAAGAAAAGCGTGTGATGCAGGTGAAATCTCGCCCGTTCATCACGGTTGCGGTCGTACTGCTACTCGCTCTTCTGGCCGTGCCGGTTTACGCATACTTCGACAACTATGTATTCCCCCCTCGTGAGCTTGCGCTCCGGGTTGCGGACAAGGAATACACACAGGGCGATGTGGTGAACTTCATCCGCTTCAACCAGCGAATGAGCGAACGACTCGGCGTGCCGTTTGAAATTGGAAACTCGTTGTTCGACGCTCTGCAAACACTGCAAGAGAACGAACTCGCCTTTCAGCTCGCTCCCAGCAACGGAATCACAGTGACATCTGAAGAAGTCGACGACCGTCTCGATGCAATTCTCGGATTCGTCGCCGTGACAGTCGCTGAACGTGAATCTTCGGAATTCAAAGACAACGTCGAAGAAGCAAAACGACAGTTCATTCAGGAAATCGGTATCGACGAAGTAGTGTTCCGCGAATTTATTCGCAAAAGTATGTTCAAAGAACGTTTGCGAAACGTAGTTGCGGATCAAATTCCGCGAGTACAGGCGCAGGTCCACGTCTACCAGATAATCAAATGGGACCGATCTCCAGAAGACCGCCGCTTAATCGAACGTGATCTGAAGGCTGGAACCCCGATCGAAGCAGTGATACTGGAACATTCGGAAGATCCGAACGCTCCACGTGGCTCTGGTGATCTGGGCTGGTTCCCATTCGGTGTCACCCCTGAACTCGACGCTTTGTTGTTCGGACTAGACATAGACGGAAACCGTCTTCTACCTTTACGCATGCCAAGCGACGCTCGCTTTGATACTGATTCGAACTGGTGGAGCTACCTTGTGGTAGCCGAAGTGAACGATGCCCGCGAGGTGAATGAATCCAACTTCGAAGCGTTGGCCACCCGTGCGATGGGGATTTTCTTCAACGATCGTCGAAAAGATTTCGATCTGCACATGGTTCTCGACAGCGACATTTTCGATTGGGTCAACGCACAGGTCAGGCTTTCAGCTTTGATCCCGACACCAACACCGGTTCCTGTCGCAGATCAAATCTCCAGTCAGTTTGGTGAATAGTTCTATGACCGAATCTGCACGGGGCATGAACAAAGCCACGGGAATTGGTCTGTTAGGGCTCGGTGTTGTGGGATCGGCAGTGGCAAACGTCATTATCGACCGGCACCGACCTGAAGACCCCAGCATTCCGTTGAATGTTGTAACTGCGGTAGTTAGAGATATCGAACGAACTCGATCAGTAGATCTCGATCGATCGGCAATTTCAACTGATCCTGAGTCTGTAATCGCAAATCCCGCAGTCGGGATAGTTGTCGAACTGATGGGCGGTGAAAACCCCGCATTCGATTACATTACGGCTGCACTCAAAGCTGGCAAGCACGTCGTAACTGCCAACAAAGAAGTCATGTGCAAACGCGGCAGTGAACTGCTCGCCACGGCTGCAGAAAACAACGTGCAGCTGCTTTACGAAGCCAGTGTCGCTGGCGGCATCCCGATCATCGGCCCGCTGATGAACGATCTGACAGCGAACAATATTCAAAGCGTGCGCGGCATTATCAACGGCACTACAAATTTCATTCTCACCAAGATGGCGCACGAAGGTGCCGACTTCGACGACGTTCTGTCCGAAGCTCAGGATCTTGGCTACGCCGAATCTGATCCCACGGCCGACGTTGACGGCTTCGACGCCCTGTACAAAATTTCAGTACTTGCCCGTCTTGCCTTCCACACCGAAGTGCCAGTCGACGTAATTCATCGTGAGGGTATTCGAAGCGTTCACGCCAAAGACTTCCGGTACGCAAGTGAACTCGGGTTCACCATTAAGCTTCTGGCTGTAGCGCAGGCGAACAGGGAATCGGGTTTACTTGCTCGCGTGCACCCGGCTCTTATTCCGGTCGATGTACCAATGGCTTCAGTAAACGGCGTACTAAACGCTGTCGAAGTGGAAGGCGATCTCGTCGGCCCGCTATGGTTCCAAGGACCCGGTGCCGGCCCAAACCCAACGGCAAGCGCGGTTATGGGTGATATTTTGCGAATTGCCTCAGGAACTGTGAACAGTGGTTCATCGATCGCAGCGCCGGAACCGTTCACGATCGCCCCAATGAGCGATCACACATGTAAGTACTACCTGCGCCTGACCGCTTCCGACCGACCTGGTGTGCTGGCGGGAGTTGCAAAAGTACTGGGCGACGCAGACATTAGCATCAATTCAATACTGCAAAAAGATACCGATGCTGAGAGTGTTCAAGCCGATTTGGTGATAATGACTCACCCTGCGCGAGAGGCTAATATGCAAAAAGCTGTGAGCGCTATCAACGATCTCGAAACAGTGATTCGGCTCGACAGTTTGCTCCGTGTGGAAACATACGCAGAGTAACCTGAGTGTTCGGATAAATTAGTCAGCCTGGGCCCAGCCCAGCTTGAGCAGGAGCGAACTTCTCGTTGTCGACGTTGCCCGGTGTAATTGAACGGTATCGCGAGTTTCTATCCGTAACCGATGCCACCCCAGCCGTTTCTCTCGGTGAAGGCAGCACTCCGCTCGTCCGATCCCAGAACATTGGCGATTCGCTCGGCTGCAAAGATCTCTACTTCAAACTCGAAGGCTGCAACCCAACCGGATCGTTCAAAGATCGCGGCATGGTTATGGCAATCGCCAAGGCACTCGAAGCCGGCAAAAAACGCATCATCTGCGCCTCAACAGGCAACACAAGCGCAGCAGCAG
>CAVOCL010000264.1:0-3558 GCA_963694185.1 Dehalococcoidia bacterium | reverse complement strand
CGACGAGGAGCAGGTTCCACCGGGTACTTACTACCCGATATCTGAGCCGACAAAAGAGCGGTTCAGGGAGTGGAAGCGCGAGAAGGGTGAGTAGTTGGTGTGGTGGGATGTTGTTGTCCCTTCTCCCCAGGGAGAAGGGATCTGTAGTTTGCAAGAACGGGATTACTAGCTGAAAATCGAGATGTCGTAAATTCTCCTCACCCACCCCCGTTTAAATCAAAAAGCCCGGTGCTTATGCAACGAGCTTTTCTTCTTCACCAGAACCGGATCCTAACCTTTACTGAGTTGTTGGGATCCGACTCCGGGCACACGCTGGGCTGCTATTCGGCGGCCCCGCTTTGGACTATTAGAGGCTGGCTAGGAATGGCTGCTGCCATTCGTTCTATCGCCTCTTCTTCAACTTCTTGCCTGCGTGTCAGTTGCATGCCGCCTGCGAAGACGAACGCTCCTGCCGTTCCAAACATGAAGCCGAGTCCCATAAAGATGCTCCAGGACATGAAGTGCGCCATGCCGGCCATGTAGTCAGAGTTCATCCCGTTGAGGAGAGTGCTCGTGAGGCTAAGTGCCAGAGGGTTCCAAGCCTGTGTGCGTACCGGGCCTTCTAGAGGGTGACTACGGTCGAGATCGGAAAAGTATTTTCCGCCGACTTCTACGTCGTAATTACCTGCCAGAAATGTCTCACCCTTGTATTCAACGTCTTCAGCAAGAACCACGGTCTGCGTACCATGCAGCGTGTGGTAGTTGATGATGGCGTACTGAACCATCAGTTCGTCCGGGGTGTTTACCAGCGTGTCATTCGGGTCAAGATTGGCCCGGTTGAGCGGGAAGTCCCAGTCATTTTCGATGAGCGAAAGGATTGCGCCTCCAGCTTCTTTGGTACCGCGGTCGGTGAAGTTACCGTCATCGTCATAGGTCATGAACCGACCCTGAGTTTCGTAGACCGTTTGCAGTGAATCTAATCCTGCATTGGCCGTGAGGTAAAGGAATCCTCCCAGACCGATGCCGATGATTCCGCCGATGATCAGGACTAAACCCGCCATCGAGATCATATTTATTCGAAATAGTTGTGCCATGACAGTCCTCGCATTTCGTCAGCCGTTAGGCCGTAATCACTTTCATTGCCGGTTCATCTTGCAGAATCCTGTAAGTTGTGCCTACCAGCATCGCTAAATGAAGTTGTGATTCACTCAGCAGTGATTACGTAATTGAGAATATCTATTGGATATGAGGTATTTGTGAACTTGTTCACATACTGATATGAGCAACTTATGATGGTTTTCTCGTAAATAAGCTGACTTGGACAATTACATGCCGTTGACGAGGCTTAATATGCTGGTGTTTGAGTAGAAAATGCAGTCAATATGAACAAGCGCTTATTCAATATTCGAGTGGCAGAACAATCGGATCTAAGGTCGGTCGCTGAAGTTCAGTCAAAGGCAGTTATCACCGCGTATCCGGCGGTGCTGCCTCCGGGAGTATTCGATCCCGAATTTGTGGCTCCAGAGAAACTTGAGCTCGAGTACGAATCTCTATTCGCTGACCTCGGATCAGATGGTGAGATCCTTGTCGCGTGCGACGACGCGCAGATCGTCGGCATCTGCACCTATGGCAGCGATACTGAGTTGGCGGTACCGGGAGTTGGGTACGTGCAGCGCGTTTATGTCGATCCTGATTGGTGGAATCTGGGCATCGCTTCAGCACTGGTTGACCGGGCGCTCGAACTGCTCAGCGATCGGGGTTTCAAGCAAGCCGCCCTTCAGGTGCTCGAAAACAACCTGAAGGCAAGGGCTTTCTATGAAAAACGGAGATGGCGATACGATCGATTGGTTCGCGTAAAAGTGGTTGGCAACGAGCTGCGCTACACCAAATCTTTAACGACACGAGCAGTCGATTAGAGCGCGATTAGTGCCGCGATTCGTCGCCGGCTTTTGCCTGAAGTCGATCTAGCTCGGCGAGCATTGCAGCCTGTATCTCAGCGAACTCTGATTGGCCGTACACGTTGTTCATTTCGCGTGGATCGGCTTCGAGGTCGTATAGCTCCCATTCGGCATCAATGTTGATATCGGGGTTACGAGTGTCTTCGAGTGCTACACCGTAGTAGTAGATCAGCTTGTAGCGTTCGGTTCGAACACCGTAATTCGGAATTACCTTGTGGCCGATCGTGTGCATCCAGTAGCGGTAGTAGGCGCTGTTTTGCCAGTCAGACGGCGTGTCGCCTTCGAGCAGTGCTTTGCCCGATGTGCCCTGAACTTCATCGGGAACATCAACGCCTGCGTATTCCATGAACGTTGGCGCGAAGTCGACGTTCAGCAGCATGTCGGTTGTAATCGATCCCGCTTCGATTTTGCCTGGTAGGCGTGCGAGGAACGGCATCCTGAGCGATTCTTCGTACATGAATCGTTTATCGTGCCAGCCGTGATCTCCGAGGAACATGCCTTGATCTGATGTGTAGACGACCAGAGTGTTCTCGGCCAGACCGTGCTCTTCTAAGTAGTCGAGCAGGGTGCCGACGCTATCATCTACCGCCTGAATAGTGCGGGTGTAGTCGGTGATGTATCGCTGGTAGGCCCACTTGCGCTTTTCGTCCTGCGTGATTCCGGGAGGTGGGTCTTGCTTGAGATTGGGTTTTCGGGTGTCTTCGATGCGAATCGACGTGATCTTGACCGCTTCCGACCTCGTCTCGTAGGTGTCCATCAGCGTTTCTGGCTCTGGGAATTCGCCTTCTACTCCGAGGTTTTCATGACGCTTTGCGGGAATCCAGCTTGAGTGGGGAGCCTTGTGGTGAACCATCAGGAAGAACGGATCTTCTGAATCACGAGAATCGAGCCAGTCGACCGCGATATCGGTGATGAGGTCGGTAACGTAGCCTTCGAGCTGCTTCTCGACGCCGTTTTCGATCATCATCGGGTCGTAGTAATCGCCCTGCCCCGGCAGAATATTCCAGTAGTCGAAGCCCTGCGGGTTGCTCGCTTCGTTATTGCCTAAATGCCATTTGCCGATGATGGCGGTTTCGTAACCGGCCTGTTTCAGCAGCTTTTGGGATTGAAGCGGACGTGAGCTATCGATCTCGTCATCGAGGGTTTTGACTTCGTTTACGTGGCTGTATTGGCCGGTGAGAATGGTTGCCCTGCTCGGGGTGCAAAGTGCGTTCGTGCAGAATGCGTTCTCGAGCCGTACGCCCTCTTCGGCCAGTCGGTCGATATTGGGAGTGTGGTTAATCTGGCTTCCGTACGCCGAGATGGCGTGGGCGGCGTGATCATCCGACATTATGAACAGGATGTTTGGGCGAGAACTCACGAACGGCTCCAGTCAGAATTGCGTAGCAGGGCACCGAGTATACCGACGGTGGTTCATTTTCCTAATACAATCTGGCCTTCAATGAGATTCGACGCAAAAAATATTAATGTTGAGCTGGTTCGGCGATTAGTCGCTGATCAGTTCCCGCAATGGTCTGAACTGCCCGTAAGGGAAGTTGTGCCCAATGGTTGGGACAACCGAACTTTCCGGTTGGGTGATCAGATGTCGGTGCGGCTTCCGAGCGCTGAGAGATACACGCAT
>CAVOCL010000263.1:0-3584 GCA_963694185.1 Dehalococcoidia bacterium | reverse complement strand
ACTAACAGAGACAAGAATTGCCGAGTACCAAGGATTTCCGAGACCGAATCAAATCGGTTTCGAACACAGCGAAAGTCACAGGCGCAATGCAGATGATTGCAGCGTCGAAGATGAACCGTGCCCAGAATTCGGTGAAGGCGGGGCGTCCTTACGCTGATCGAATCCGTGACGTGCTTGGCGATCTTGCAGCTCTGGCAGCCAAAGACGAAGACGCACCAACCGTTGCCCTGTTGAAGGTCCGACCGGTGAAGAAGACTCTGGTGCTACTGGTTACTCCTGATCGTGGTCTTGCCGGTGCGCTCGTTGGAAACCTCCAGCGTGTAGCCGCTAAGTTCATTCAGGGAACCGAGGGTGATGTTTCGGTTATTACGGTTGGTCGCAAGGGCGAGAAATTCGCTGCTCGCACTGGCCAAGAACTGACTGCGACATTCTCGGTTCCGGATCGGCCGACATTGGACGACACGATTGCGATTGGGCGAATGCTCGTTGACGAGTACAGCTCAGAGCGCGTTGATCGAGTCGTTCTGATTTATGCAAAGTTCATCAACACTGCCGTGCAGAAAGTAACTTCACGACAGCTCCTACCAGTCGAACCGCCTAAACGCGACGACGCTGAATTGGGGAAGTTGGAAGAGCTTGACTACATTTACGAGCCGAGCATTAATGATGTGCTCGAATCGCTCGTGCCGCGATACATCGAAACACAGGTGTATCACGGAATTCTCGAAGCGTTTGCGAGTGAGCATTCGGCACGCATGATTGCGATGCAGAACGCCACAGACAACGCCAATGAGATCGTCGAGGGTCTGACTCTCGATTTGAACAAAGCAAGGCAGGAATCTATTACTGCCGAGCTTCTTGACATCGTGGGTGGCGTGGCCGCCTTGGAAGGCTAATAGAAATAACAGCCGTCCATTGGGCGGGAATCGCAAGACCAGGAGAGCCTCAGTAATGGCTAAGGGTAGTAAGGGCAAAGTAGTTCAGGTAATTGGAACCGTCGTTGACGTTGAGTTCAAGGCCGACGAACTGCCAGTAATTTATTCAGCTGTCGAACTTCAGAACGAAGGCGAACGCCTCGTACTTGAAGTAGAGCAGCACGTTGGTAACAGCTGGGCACGTTGCTTGGCACTCGGTGCAACCGAGGGTCTGGCTCGAGGCACCGAGGTAACTGACACCGGTTTGCCAGTGATGGTTCCAGTGGGACCAAATTCACTCGGCCGACTGATGAACGTGCTTGGTGAGCCTATCGACGGTGGTGAGCCGATTCCGGCCGACGCCGAGCGATGGCCGATTCACCGGAAGGCTCCTACTTTCGCCGAGCAGTCGGGTACCACCGATGTTCTTGAGAGCGGAATCAAGGTCATCGACCTTATGACTCCGTTTGCCAAGGGTGGCAAGATTGGCCTCTACGGCGGTGCTGGTGTTGGCAAGACAGTTGTCATCACCGAGCTCATTCGAAACATCGCACAGGAGCACTCTGGTGTATCTGTGTTCGCAGGTGTGGGTGAGCGATCCCGTGAAGGTAACGACCTGTGGAACGAGATGATCGACTACGGTGTTATGGATTCCACAGCACTTGTGTTCGGTCAGATGAACGAGCCCCCCGGAACTCGAGCACGAATCGCCCTCACGGGTTTGACGATGGCCGAGTACTTCCGTGACGAAGAGAAGCGAGACGTGCTCCTGTTCGTCGACAACATTTACCGATACATTCTGGCCGGAATGGAAGTTTCAGCACTTCTGGGTCGAATGCCTTCTGCTGTGGGTTACCAGCCGACTCTTGCGACTGAGATCGGTGACCTTCAGGAACGAATTACAACGACTAAAGACGGTTCGATTACATCCTTCCAGGCTGTATATGTGCCGGCTGACGACTACACCGACCCTGGAATTGTCACGACGTTCGGTCACCTTGACGCTAACGTGTCGCTCGATCGTGCGCTTGCTGCACAGTTCTTGTTCCCGGCTGTCGACCCGTTGGCTTCAAACTCTCGAATTCTTGAACCTGGGTTGGTTGGTGAAGAACACTACGAGGTTGCTCAGGGCGTGAAGCGAGTGCTGCAGCGTTACAAGGACTTGCAGGACGTTATCGCAATTCTCGGTATCGAAGAACTTTCGGATGAAGACCAGACTACCGTTGGCCGTGCGCAGCGCATGCAGCGATACCTGACTCAGCCGTTCTTCGTTGCAGAAGTGTTCACCGGTTTTCCGGGTAAATACGTTCCAGTTGCCGAGACTGTTCGAGGATTCAAAGAGATTCTCGAGGGCAAGCATGATGAACTGCCGATTCAGGCGTTCTACATGGTTGGCACGATCGATGAAGCTGTTGAGAAGGGTAAGAAGATGCTGGAGGAGTCCTCGGCTGCAAGCTAATCGCTTGTGATCAAGGAATCTGAGGACATCAATTAGTTATGGCCAAACTTCAGTTATCGGTTGTGACCTCCGAAGGCGAAAGCTTTTCGGGCGAGGTCGACTTGATCGTTGCTCCGGGCGGACTCGGTGAGTTCACTGTGCTGCCTTCGCACGCACGGATGATCTCGACGCTTTCTCCGGGAATTCTTCGATTTGATCAGGGTGGCGATTCTGTTTTTCTGGCGTTGAGTGGTGGGTTCCTGGAGGTTTCTAACAACGAGGTTACCGTGCTTGCTGACGCTGCTGAGCAGGACGATGCGATTGATCTTGAACGTGCTGAGGCTGCTTTGGCTCGGGCGCAGGAACGTGTTGCCGGTACGACGGCTGACATCGATCTTGAACAAGCGATGCATTCGCTGCGACGTGCTCGAGTACGGGTGAACCTCGGTCGACGCAAGCGTGGTGGAGTGGTTTAGTTTTGGCTCTGGTTCGCAAATAGTAATGAATGAAAAAGCCCCGGCGATTTAGCCGGGGCTTTTTTGATTTGGGCGGGCGTTTTGCTCCGGGCGTCATCGGATGACTTGGTCGCGCGTTTCTCGTTTTGCTATGGACGTCGTCGGACGACTTGGTCGCTAGGATGTCTGCGACGCGATCGAGCGTTGGCTGGAGCAATCGTTAGTTTCTACGCCAACGTTTTCACCGCACCACCCCAGGTCCTTCGGCTGTCGCTCGGGAAAGGAGGGAGATTCCTGCAATGGGATTCACTTGGATTCATCGAGCGCCGTTCTAAAACCCTCGGCTGGTACTCGGGAAAGGAGAGAGATTCCTGCAACGGGATTCGCCTGTATTCGTATCGCACTGTTCCAAAACCTTCGGCTGTGGCTCGGGAAGGTAGAGGCATGCGACGTGCTGTGATTCACCTGCTATCATTTCGCACCGGCCACTAACCAATATTTGTTAGTCACGGATTGTCGGGGTTATGCTAGTTTAGGTTGCTGTGCCCGGAAGACGAACGAATCCGGTGCTTTTCCCAACCCATAGTCAGGAATAGGAGTAAATCGAACAGATGAGAACAATTAATACGTTAATACATTCAGTACTAATACCAGTACGAAGTAAATACCAGGTCGAACCGACCAGGTAACGTCCTTCCGGATATTTATATATCTGCTCACACGAAAATTGTGAGCGCTACTTCTGCCCACTTGAACCAAAATCGAGCACGCCCTTAG
>CAVOCL010000262.1:0-3596 GCA_963694185.1 Dehalococcoidia bacterium | reverse complement strand
ATTCCATCGAACGAAGCCAACCCCTGAAGCTCAAGCAGCGTAGGAACAATATCGATCGTGCTTGTCATCGAACCGTCCACTGCGCCCTGCGGCACACCACCGGCCGGCCACGAAACGATGAGTGGCACCTGAACAAGGGCGTCATAGAAAACGCCGCCCTTCACCGCCATGCCGTGCTCGCCCCCAAAGTCACCGTGATCCGCGGTGAACACCACTATCGTGTTCTCGCGCAATCCAAGTTCATCCAGTTTGTCGAGTATTCGGCCAATCCCATCGTCAACAAATCTGGTCATCGCCTGATAAACGCTAACCAGCCCGCGCCGGTGCTCTTCCGTATCTTCCGTCTGGCGCATCATTCTGGCCAATACGCGGTTGCGTTCGGGTGCCGTGCCATCGGTGTACTCATCGGTGCGCTGCGGCGGCATAACCACATCTTCCGGTCGGAACATATCGGCGTACCGGCGAGGCACCTCATACGGCTCGTGAGGATCGGGGAACGACACCCACAGTGCGAACGGATCTGGCTCAGATCCTGACCCCGAACCTGAAGATCCAACACCGAGCGAACCCCGGCTGTACTGCTCTAAATACTCCTCAGTCTGGGTAGCGATTATCGAAGTGCCAAAGTTCTCTTCAGGGTTATCGGAAACCTTGTACGCAATCCGAGGACTTTGAGCGTTGTCCCGAAGCGTAACTCGGTCTTCGTGCCCCGTATTAATGGCAGTCTCAGGCACAACCCATTCCATGCCAGTAGTACCGGGAATCTCGCCTTTGTAGTCCTTGAATATCCCCTGAAGAGGCAATCCACCGTGCGATATCTCGCACCGAACATCAAGCAATTCCAAATCCGAAGGTGCTACATAGCAGTGGTTTTTACCGATCAATCCGGTCGTAAAACCGTTGTCCTTCCAAATTCGAAACACATGCTGCTCGTTCTCAGGCATCAAAGTTTCATTTCGCCTGCAACCGGTCGAATGCGCGTAGCGAGCCGTCATCATCGATGTACGCGCCGGAACGCAAAGCGGGTGCGGAGTTATTGCGTGCTCAAACCGCACGCCTTCGGAGGCCAGACGTTCTAATGATGGGGATTCAATTCCGATTTCCGATGAATACATCCGCAGGATGGAAGCCTTCATCTGATCGGCCATGATGAATAGAACGTTGGGTCTTGAATTTGTGGGCATTAAAGAGTTTCGCCTTAAGCGGCTGAATGAGATCGAGGTGAGAGGTGAGAGTTGTGAGTTTCAGTCCGCGCTCTAAAGCCTAGGAATGGTACCTTCCCATTCGTTCAATAGATCGTTGTGCCACACCCAGGATTCGCCTAAGAAATCCTGGCCCTCAAGCTCACCCCGACCTGTCGCCCAGAGCAGTGTTCGCCACCCGTCCGTATCCAACGGCGCCCATAGAAACAACCTACCTAATATGCGCTGACATAGATCGTTATCGGGATCGAACTCAGCCTCAGTTCCCACAACGGCGTTATGCCCATGAAGCAGAATCTCAACGCACCCCATTGCCAGAAATGCCTCTACATCGGCCATGCCCGTTGGATGAAAAGCGCGCGTGCCAGTCGGAGTCGCCTCGGCAACCCTTGCCAATGCTGCAGCACTGAATTCGATCTGACCCGCGGCACCAGCAATAGTTCCTTCTTGATAGTCGAGACCGGCTGAATCTAGATGCTCCTGCACCGCCAACGCCAGATCACCCGAGTAAAAATCCAGAGAGTCGGCTATGTGCGCTGCGGTCTTCGAACGAGTCCACTCGAGACCGTAAGCCAGCTTGTCCCAGAATTCAAGATCCAGTCTGCGCAGCGATTCCGCACAAAGCACCGCGGAATCTCGTAGATCGTCAGGGGTAACCGGCATTCGTTCAGTCATCTAGCACCACACAAATCGTACGCAATCGCCAACATGCTCCGAGTCCCGCTAATCAGTGAGGCAATACCAACCGACTCATCGGTGCCATGTGCCCGAGAAAGCATCGGGTCGTCATCCGGGTGTGCCCCGGTGAAACCATAAGTGATGATCCCAAGATTCCGTGTGAACCTCGAATCGGTGAAACCGTTACTGATCGCCGGTATCCACTGGATATCGTCTCGACCAATCGCCGCCGCCTGCGCATTGCGAATCGAATCGGTCAGTTCTGTTTCAAACTCCGAAGAGTTGGGCACCGACATATAGTCGATCTCGTATTCCAGCCCATCGATTCCCTCAAACGCCTGATCTAACTGACGTCGCACATACGCCTCATCCTGAAACGGCAAAGTACGAATGTCGCACGTGAGCTTGATCTCTTCAGGAACACTGTTCGACTTGATGCCACCCGACATCATCGTTGGTGTCAGAGTCATCCGCGAAAGCGCCTTCAACATCGATCCAAGCCTGGGTGATGTCACGTTCAGTTCTGCCACGATTCGGTCGATATTCATCGGGGAAGGTTTTTCTTCGATCCCGAACGATCCGACATGCTTGAAAATCTCGATCGACGTATCGAGCTCTGGCCGGTAACCCTCAATAGCGCCAAGTGCCCTCGCCAATCGGTAACTGGCGTTCACACCGGTCCACGGCACCGAAGCATGTGCGCTCTCACCACGCAGGGTAATGTGAAGCTCCATCCGCCCCTTCTCACCCGTGCCAAGCAAGTAAGTAAGCGTGTTACCCATCTCAACCGGAGTCCCGCCGCCTTCGTTCACAGCGAACTCCGATTTCAGCGACTCTGGGTGATTATCCGCAAGCCATCCGAATCCCCAGCGACCACCGTGTTCTTCGTCCGCCCCACTCACCAAACGCAGGCCGTGGTCGAGTCGTACACCAGCCCGCTTCATGATCGCCATTGCCATCATCTGACACGTAAGCAACGCCTTGCAATCGGAAGCCCCACGACCGTAAACACGGCCCTCAGAAATCTCGGCACCGAACGGATCCCAGTTCCACTTGGTCGCATCTTCAACCGGAACAACGTCGGTGTGCGACATCAGCATTAATCGGGTGTCATTATCGTCGCCCGGATACACCGAAATAATGTTTCCACGATCTGGATCACGGGCAAGAATCTCCGAAGAAAGGCCATCCACTTCGAGCCAGTCCCTAATGAATTCCGCCACGGCAGTCTCACCGCCAGTTGGCATGAACCCGGTGTTCACCGACGGTATTCGAACCAAGGTCTGTTCAAGTTCAACTATTTCATTTGTTGCCGATTCGACCTGATCCAGCAAACTCTGAAGTGATGGCATTCATTGACCCTCGAAGAACGTTGGTGATTATCGTATGTTCCGGAAATTAGCATTCACGCTACCAGCGGTCAACGTAGAGCATTCAATAAATGGCTCGAAATTAACCAAAAAAAAAGATGACGCCGAAACTCGACGCAATCTTTCTAAGTAACTATTAGTTACAAGCTATTACGCTTATTCGCCTTCTTCGTTTCTCAGACCAAGACGTCCCCGCCAGTTACGGCGGCGAGTTGGGCTACCAACTGGCTCTTTCGAATCAGACGAACCGGTTGATCCAGACGAACTAGACGATCCTGCAGATTCGGTCTTTGCCGGTTCTGGAGCTGAAGAAGATGATGCAGCTGTTGTAGCTGGAGCAGATTTC
>CAVOCL010000261.1:0-3600 GCA_963694185.1 Dehalococcoidia bacterium | reverse complement strand
GCCTTGCTCTTAGGGCAGACCCGGGCGTACTCGCAGAACATGCAGTTCTCGAATTTCTCACTGCTTTCGCCCCAGCCACCACTGGGATCACCGGGTCGCGCCGGGAACACGCCTTGCTCAATTCCCTCAACGATCGTCCCGACTGCAGCAGTAAGCGCCGAATCAGCTCGGGTGCTGTCGTAGTCGTTCGGCGATGGCTTGAGCTGCGCTCTACCGGGCTCTCGCACGAACCAGTACGAAGCCGAAATATCGGTCCCCGGGTACTTGTGTGCAACTGCCTTCGAGTAAAGCGGCAACTGAAGTTTCGTGCCCTTCTTCACAGGGTCGCTATCGAGTTTCGAATAAGCGGCATTGCTTCCAGATTTGTAGTCGTAGACGATGATGCGGCTGCCGTCGTCAGAGATGTCGACACGGTCAACCTGCCCCCGAAACTTCACAACAGCCCCGCTCGCCGTTCGCACCTCAACCGCAGGGCCCGTGCCTGAGTCTGACGATCCGCTGCCGCTGCCGCCAAACGCAAACTCTGCTTCGATCTGGCGCATGTCGGGCTGACCGGCCGTGACAGGCTCACGACGCAACCATTGTCGAAGTATCAACCACGCTCGTGAAAGTTCGATCTTCCAGGCACCATCCGAACGTCCTGGCGTATCGTCTTTTAATGCCTCGATATGTGATTCGGCGGCAGTACGTAGCCAACTTTCTTGTTCGGTCTTTGGCGGAACGTCCGTCTTAGATTCCATTCGCCATAAAGTGAATTTTTCTAGAACATCGTGAATCAGCGTTCCGAAAGCCAGGGCATCAAGTGCCATTTCAGGCTCGGGCGATTCGGTCGGTTCTATATGCAGTCGTCTGGAAAGGAAATATCGATACGGACATGCTGCGTAGGTTTCGTACGCCGTCGCTGAACCAACGCTTTCGGTGCCAGCCGATTCTGATGCCGCTGGAGATTTGCCACCTGCCACGCTCAAATCGACTCTGCCGTCGTACTCCGTCCACTCCGAACTTTCTTGCTTCGACTCGAACATCACCGACCTCGCTATAGAGGAATTCACTTCGGCCAACGGGAACGACTCAGGGCTGTTTTCACCTAGCACCCAGCTTCTTGCACCAATCAAGTCGTATTCAGCGGCGTCACCGGCAAGTTCGCCTGGCAACACCACCGAATCAAACCGTCGCAATATCGTGAGTCCAGCAATCTCATCTTTCAGCAGCTGTCCCGCCTGCAACAAAGGCTGACGTGAAACTTCTCGTACCGCATCGAGGAACCAGCGCGCAGGCCCAAATTCTCTCGATTCACCGGGGATTCCGGCTGGCCAGTACAGAAACACCTGCTCGGCGCTTTCGAGCACAGAAATGAACGATTGCTGACTCTCCTCGACTCTCCGTTCGATCGTGGTCAGGTACGCCCCTTCAGCATCGATCTCTCTCTTCACCGGATCGGGTAGCAGCGGGTCGGTGAGGCCGGGGCTCGGGTAGCGTCCTTCCGACATTCCGAGTACGAATACCGTGTCGAACGGGCAGCCAGCTGCGGTCCAAACAGGCCCTACGTATACGCCTGAACCGAGCGATTTCAACCCTGCAGAACGTCGGCTTAGCTGTTCCCGCAGCACCCCGGCGCAGTGGGCATATTTTGGAAGATTCGAGCCGGGGGTTTCGAGCGATTCAAGCTTGTCGATAAGGCTGAGCAGGCGCTCAGAGCGGTAGTTGCGAGATTCTTGCTGCGTATCGTCGGCGCTCATTAGAAGATAATCGTCGACCATCGATCGTAACCATTTGCCGAAGCCCGACCATGAGTCTTGAGAATTGGATGGCTTCCGATCGGCAAGCCCTGCAACAAATTCCCTCAGCCAATCGGCGTAACCAGCGTCCGACCTCGCAGCCTCGACCTCGTTCGCCCTGCCCTCGTCCAGCAGCGTCGATCGTTCAGCGTGCCTGACGATGTTCCTTGCATAGCGATTCAGGCGCGGCGTCCAGCTGTCACTGACCGATGAAGTCACGCCGGCGGTTCTCGAAATTGCGTCCCACCTCGAAGCCGGAACCGCTCGACTGTTTTTCGGATCTTTCACCGGGGCGCTCGAAAGCCATGCAGTCACATCAAGGCGGGTGAAATCATTTTCAAATATGTCCAGCAAACCGGTAATAAACTGGCCTTCAGAAGCATCGGATAAGGCCGTGCGATCGGGTCCTGAAACAGGAATGCCTGCCAGCTCCAACGCCTCGGCAATTCGGCTGGCATAGCTGTCGTCTTCGAACACCACAGCTACTTGGGCAAACCGCTTCCCGCTTCGTGCGAGATCAACTATTTCACGTACGACGCCTCGTACTTCCTGCGCAACATCTGACACTCCGATTGGCTTCAGTCGGTGCGTGTTTTCGAGCGATTTGTCAGGCAGTTCGATATCAGCTGGCGAACCGATAATTGAAATTGTTACTGCCCCTGGAATTCCAGCAAGGGCTTCGAATAGCGGCCGTTGAACGGGAGCCACAACTGACGCCTCGACCAGCAGCACAGTACCGAGGGCTTGAATGCGTTCAGGGTGATCGCCATCGTGAATGTACTCGGCCGCCTTCTCAGCGACTTTGGAACCTCTCCGATACCCGCTGGCGAGTTCCATGTACTTGCTGAAGCGAGCCACAAGTTCACGCTGTACTTCGCTTTGCCCAGCGATCTTTTCAAGATGGGGAGGTTCGAGCAGCTCCAATTCACGAAAGGTTGAGTGAAGTGCGGATTGCAGCTGTGGTGATACATCAGCCCCACCGAGCTGCTTTCCAAGCGTTAAGTCACGGGCCGATTCGAACACGAACTCAGAAGCTTGAAGATCGTGAAGCAGCGGTTCCTTAAAATCTCGACCCGCCAGCTGCTCAGCGACGTCTTCGAGTCTGGTGAAATCGACGTTGAAAAGTCCGCCTTTCGCAAGCGCCCGCCGAATGTAGAACGAAGCCTGATTCGTGGGCGTAACGACCGTGATCCGTTCGAGTCCACGATCCTCACGGATGCCATCGATAAGCCGACGCAATACCCGGTCGATCCGCTCGTCCCGCCCAGCAAATTCGACGTTACTCATTTGGCAGTCATCGCCTTCCCTCCTGCGGGAGGATCTGAGGCCGGGGCTGCAGACATGCGTGGCCAAGAGCGGTCTTGCCAAGCCCGGCTTAAACAGGATTGCAGCGGCGACCAAGTCATCCGATGACGCCCGGAGCAGAACGAAGGACCTTCGGTGGGGTGGTGGTGGGATGCGACGAGTGTGTTCATATGCATTATGAATGTGCGCTGAATACGCATCCGCAGGTTAACGGCAACACACCACGAATAGCCAGTGACAATGGCAGGAAAATGGCGCCCCCGGCGAGACTCGAACTCACGCTTCCGGCTTCGGAGGCCGGCACTCTATCCAACTGAGCTACGGGGGCTAATGACTAGATGGTAGTTCAAGTCTAGTAGTTCGGCCAACGACTCAGTGGTTGAAATAGGGTCGATGTAAACACTCCGATGGTTACAAGTGTTTACAAAACCTCGATTTTTCACCAAGTTAGACAGGTCAAAATCCAGTATTTGAACTAGAATTCGACCATAGCCCCCGTAGCTCAGCTGGATAGAGT
>CAVOCL010000260.1:0-3602 GCA_963694185.1 Dehalococcoidia bacterium | reverse complement strand
TGTTAAACGAACCCCTTCGCAAAGAGCCAGCGATCGCAAGTATTTTTAGTTTTTGGTCCGACATTTGATGATTCTTTCCGTACTGTTCTGATCCGTAGAATCCGCACGATGCCTTGAATTTGCTGAAGACATCGTGCCGATATTGATCTGCATATTGAATTGGCAGACAGTCGAAATCCTGACTGCTATACTAATATTATCTAGTTACTATTAATTAGTAACTTAATATAAGTAACAATATGATTTTCACCCAAATGCTCAATATTGAGATCACTCGAGAGGCTGACTAACTTTTCATTAGTTACTTCCTACTGAAGTAAAATGGTGTAGGGTTGAACGTATGACCGAGCAAATCACGGAACATGGATCGGCAGCAGGAATGTGCCCTCACTATGAGGCCGCCATGGAGTTGATCGCACGTCGCTGGACGGGCTTGATCCTCACTTCGTTGATAAAAAAGCCCGCACGATTTTCAGAAATCAGCACAGCTGTCGATGGAATCAGCGACCGAATGCTGTCGCAGCGCCTAGTCGAACTCGAAGAGATTGGCATGGTCGAACGAAAAGTCGACGCCGCACAACGCCCTGTGCTGGTTGAATACGCATCAACCGAAATGGCACGAGAACTCTCGCCAGTTTTCGACGCCCTTCAAGGCTGGGCCGAGAAATGGATGCCCGAGAAGGTCGACGCTTAGTTCTGTCCCCTCACCGTGATTGCCACGTCGTTCGTACCTCACTCCTCTCAATGATAGAAAACGCGCTACCGGCGCCTACTTCGCTTTCTCCGCCTGTTC
Source organism: Dehalococcoidia bacterium (assembly GCA_963694185.1). Lineage (GTDB taxonomy): Bacteria > Chloroflexota > Dehalococcoidia > Lucifugimonadales > Lucifugimonadaceae > Lucifugimonas. Next base: position 2,809 of record CAVOCL010000260.1, on the reverse strand, counting down.
ATCCCTGAATCGCTGTTTGAGTTCTTCGCTTGGCGGATAGTAACGACCAGCCGACACCTGCTCCTCATCCACCAATTTTGCGATAAAGTCCTCAACCTGATCGTGCTCCTCGATCCAGTCGATCACCTGGTCGGCAAGCTGCTGAGGAATGACCACTACGCCATCGTCGTCGGCAACCATCAAATCGCCCGGCACCACTAAAACACCGTCACAGCTAATCGGAACGTTGGCTTCGTGAAACGGGCTTCCTTCTAGTCCGGTGATCGCCGAACGACCAGCACCAAAAACTGCCAGTCCATAGTCGTCTCGAACCTTGTCCAAATCTCGAACTGACGCATCGGTAATTAGCCCAGTGGCGCCGCGCTGCCAGAGCCGTCGAGTCTTCATGTTGCCGAGAATCCCCAGCTGAGACATCCGGTTGGCATCGACCACCAGCACATCGCCGGGGCCGCAAGTTTCCATCGCCTCGAACTCAGGCGAATCTTCTCCACGTCGCAAAGATGCAGCTATATCGGGCCTAGGCGGCAAGAAACTCAACGTACGAGCGCGGGCAGCGATCTTTCGACCGTGCGTAAGCGGCTTCACGTTCTTCATGTAGCAGTTCTTCCATGAAGAACTGGTGTCGCCGTTTTTCGCAGCTTTTGCCTGGTTAGTGACATACGAAAGCGCCCCGGTGCAGCTCTGCAAACTGACCTTCTCGAATCGCCGCAAAATATCGTCTGAAAGATCGGTTTTCAACTCACTATTTACCATTCAAAATTACTCCTGCCGTCCCGATCGGCTTCTCGATTTAAATATGAAAGCACCTTACGACCCCGACTGCCGCCTGACTACCAATCACAGCAATTCACTCGAAGACGATCAGAGATTTCGATAAACCGCATCGAGACCTACGGACTCACCCGGAATATTAGACCTCCACCCCAGTCGGCGATATAGATGTCTCCGTTCGGAGCAACCGTTACATCCGTGACCGGCGTTCCGAACCCGACAACGATGTTCTCTTCCTCGATGAACTCGTACGTTCCGTCTACAAGCTCTACTCGTATCCGAGCGATCTAAAGATAGTTCCACTTGGCCAGCAATAGATCGTTCGGGCTCAGGGCAATCAACGTGCCGCCATCGTAAAACTCAAGACCACCCGGTGCCAGCGGCGGGAACCATGTCTTCAACGGTGCTATCACATCGCTACCTTCGGGCGGATCGCCCAGCACATCGGGGAAGCCATGATCACCCCCGGGCTCCACGAAATGCAGCTCGTCGGGCGGATTCTCATCAATCGTCACATTCGCACTGTTGCCTGCTGTGAACAGGTCGCCACTGGCATTAAAATCGAGATCAAACTGATTCCGGAACCCCGAGGCGTAGACCTGAATATCAGATCCATCCTCAAGCATCGAAAATATTGTGCCTTCATAAAGCTGAGTCACGGGACCGCGGTCGGTCGCTGAGCCTTGCGCAACGTAAATTCGCCCATCGTCAGGTCCAAGCCGTAGCCTCTGTGTTTGATGCTCTGTTGCCTGTCCCTTCACACCGAATATACCGAACGCCAGCCCCGTAACGATTTCTTCAGTCTCATCAGCCACCAGATCGCCGTCGGTGTCTTTGAGCCGTGTGATCACGCCACGTGACGATACATATAGCGAGTCGTAGGCGTATAGCAATCCGGTAGCGCGCCTGAATCCGACCGCCATCAGCACCGGATCTTCGAAACTTCCGTCAGGGTTCATCTTAAGAGCGTAAATAGCACCTTTCTCAAGACCATCCAGTTCACCAGCGGCTATGTAGAGAATATCACCTTCGAAAATGATCGAGATTGGATGCGCAATTCCTTCGTCAATAACCGATTCAATCGAATAGCCCTGTCCGGCCAACGACCCGACAAGAACTGGTTGTTTGCGCCTTTCGCGCCACTCTTCAATAAACAGCGGTGCAAGGGCAGGATCCGGCGGCAAGACAACCTGTGGCACTAATTCTTCTGGTGGCACGCCACCTGGCCCCGCAACTGGCACCTCCACTTCAGCGTCCAGCTCAGCGGGTCGAACACCTGCCTCGGCGACGGTGAAGTATCTGAACTTGTTTGCTGATCCACCCCGACTAAACAGTCCAGCTTTGCTCGATTCGGGAACGTCACCGGGGTCGAACGAATACATCAGATCGCCCCCGACCCAGAAATCGACAGTATCTCCGAAATCGTTTATCGCAATATTGTGGGTATCGCCGGTATCACCCCAAGCATATTTCACTCGCTCGACTTCCTCGAATCCGGAGTCTGAGTGAAGAGCGATCACGAACAGGCCCTCTGGGTCGTACCAGACCATGATCCAATTGCGATCATCGGTGTATCTGGACACCAATCCGGCTTTGCCACCCGCCCATGCGAGATCGACGGATACCGCAGCAAGTGCTATTCCTGAATCGATCGTCACCCGGTTATCAGCAGCTGCACCCGACGATTCGTGCATCCCAGCGGCATCGGCTGCCCATACACCCGATTCTGCGATCCATCGTGAACCAGCAGGCCCCGTCTCAGCAGTACGGCCATCCGCAACGTTTCGCCCACCTAGGAGCGAGTCGGATATGCCAGTGATGATTCGAACGATGGCATCACGTCGGAGAATCCGCTGACAACAAATTTGCCGGGTTCGATCACAGAATCGCGCAGATAGGAATCCGCAGGTATACCCGGAATTCGAGTCAACGCTCTATCTCCAACACCGTCCAATGGAGGACCGATCTGGCCTGCTGCATCATCCCGACCCTCCACAGAATGACAGCTGCCACACCCGAGAAGACCAAGAAGTTCGCT
>CAVOCL010000259.1:0-3608 GCA_963694185.1 Dehalococcoidia bacterium | reverse complement strand
ACCGCAATCGATCGCTCACCTTGCCGCCAAGCAGGTTGTAAACCGGCTGATTCAGCGACTTGCCAATAATGTCCCAACAGGCAATCTCTAAAGCGCTCTGAATCCCGCCCATAGTGAACTCAGGATGGTGTGAATACCCGCTAGCGTAGATCGTCCGTGAAATTGTCTCAATCTGGAACGGATCCTTCCCCACTACGAGCCGCTGGGCAACATCATCGATTAGCTGTTGCGTGCGAGACGGTGAAAACGGCACCCCGTAAGCCTCACCGTACCCATCGATACCGTCATCAGTGGTCAACTTGACAAACACCCAGAACGGTCCCCCAAAGTGAGGTGGAGGATTAGCAACCGCCCAGGTCTTAACGTCTTTAATCAGCACGATCAAACTCCCTGAATCAAATAATCCTGCCATTGGCCGTATTTGCGCAGCATCATAGCAGCAATTCCCCTCAGTTCAGGTCCCGTGATCGGCTTAGATAAAGGAACCGATCATGTATTCAGGTCGATGGGATTTTGTGATGAGCGCTGAGTTCTGATAGATCCAAAGGATTCTGGTCCAAGGGCATTGGCGAGTAGCCGTAGCAATAAAATGAATCCCAACAACTCGTCGTACCGATCGACAAGAAGCGGTGATCGGTAGTCGAAGCTGGCTGAAGACTGAATACGCCTCGGATCTGATAGAACCGATATGAACAACAGCGTAGTTATCTCTAAGACTTCACTTGGTAAAGGGGCAGAATGCAACGTTCACTGACATACATCGCTTGGGCTCTCTCGTTGGCCGGGGCGCTGATGGCTACGTACTTGCTGCTTTTCACGTTCACCAATCGATCCGAGAGTACAAACTACGCTGAACTTCAAGTTTTCTGGATTATGGATGTCGTATTCTTCTTGGGTGCGATCACTGCTATAAAGTTGAAGAATCAGGAATAGCCGTATTCAGCACAACACCGCGGTTCTGTCAGAACCGCGGTGTTGTGCTGAATATATCCGATATTGAAGCAGCCGGAATCAAGACCGTTCGACAGTACGATGTGACCGATCTGCGATCCAATGAATGTGCTTGGCGCCCAGTAGATTCGCACCGGCAAGGATACCCACTGCGTTGCCGTCCCACTCAGGCACTAGGAACATTGGCTGAGTCTAGAAGCCCTCGCAACTCGTCCAGAAGGTGATCGGGCGGTCTGACGGATGGAGGACGTGGAGGGCCGACTCGCAAGCCTACTGCCTCCATGGCCGCCTTTATGAACGGTCCCTCTCCCCCCGTAATCTCGACAACTTTGTTGCGCCATAGGTTCCACTTCCACTTGAACGAAGCCAGCTTAGCTTTGGCCGCAGGGTAATCACCTTGTTCAAGTAATTGCCATATCTCAAGCGGGTACTCAGGCCAAAAGCCGCTCAGATGGGTGATAAATCCACGAGCCCCCAGAAGGTGACTCGACGTTTGCTCGCCGGAGTTGTCGATCATTACCAGCGTGTCCGATAGCGCCAGCAGTGTCTGTCTATAGTGTTCAGGGTTGGATGAAGACCACTTCAGCGAGCGGACAGATTCGATATCTGAAAGGCGCTTGAGGAGGTCAAGGCTCATAGTGAGACCTTCCCACCAGGTGTGGTAGATCATCAGCGATACGTCCGATTCCTTCGCAACCAACTCGAATAGGCGAAGTACATCTCCCTCAGTAGGGGTGTAGTAGTAAGTCGGCCCCAGCTGTGCACCATCGAGCCCGATTTCAGAAGCGTGACGTGCTAGTTCGACGATAACCCGCGCATCAGTGTGCTGGATGCTCGACAACACCGCTACTTCGCCCCTTGCTGCCTCAACTGCTGTACTCATGACAAGCTTTCGCTCTTCTACGTTGAGCGTTGGGTGTTCCCCGCCCGCGCCTCCTACCAACAAGGATCCTTGACCTGTGCGAACTCCACGGTCGATCATGAATCGTATGTTGTTATGTAGGGCTTCTAGGTCGAGGGCGTAATCCTCGGTGAAGGGTGTGGCCACGGCCACCATAGGTCCGCAAAGCCAGTCGCGTATTTGATCGGGTTTCACAATTTCTCTCCTAATGATTACGGTGATTTCATCCGAAATTCCTGAGCGTTTCCGGTGGCCCAAGAACAGCGAAGGCCAAGATCGTCAGTCCGAGGAACAAAGTAAAGACCCAGGTGAGTTCTGACAGAACCCCTAGAGTTCGACCGTTCGCCCTTCATCCGATGATTGTCGGATAGCGTCAAGCAAAACATGCAGTTCAACAGCAGTGTCGAAATCTGGATAACTGATGTTTTCGCCCTGAATTCCCTTTCCGAACTGGTGGTACATCTGCCCGACGTTGAACGCCGGGCCGTTGGGGGTTTCTTCACTGACGTAAGTGTGGTGAGCGGGGATGTTAATCTCGGTCAAATCATCGCTACCCTGCGCACCTTCTAGTTTTACTGAGCCTACATTTGTGGAACCACCCGAAGTTGCCCTCAGTGTTCCATTTCGTCCAAAAATCTCCATTGTCAGTCCGTTGCCAGCAAACGGAATGCTTGCGACATAAACGGACGCCACGGCACCGTTTTCAAGAATCCCATTGACGAGGATATTGTCTGGAGATGAGACGTCGACCATCTCGTCGGTATCAGTCTCATGCCATTGAGATACCTGAGTCGTGAGTTTTGCCGAAACCTGTTTGAAGTCACCGGCGACGAACCGAAGCGCGTCGATCGCGTGCCCTGCGGAAATCGTTAAGGTGTTTGCACCAAGTTCTACGTCGCGCTGCCAAGTTCGACCGGAATCTCTCGTCAAGGCGCCTGAACCGATTTGTCGAAGTGAGCAAGAAAGGATCTCACCCACGTAACCAGAGTCGATTAATTCTTTCATGTGCATTACGGCAGGGGCGGCTCTCGACTGTAATCCCACGATTGTGCGCACGCCCTTCGCTCTAGCCAATTCAGCGAGTTCACGAGCCTCCTCAGTGGTACGACCCAGCGGCCATTCAGTGAACACGTGCTTACCCGCATTGATCGCATCCTTGGTTATTTCATAGTGGGCAGGCACTCGTAATACGACGGAGACTGCGTCTATTTCTGGGTGTGGGAGCATTACTTTGTAATCATCGAACGCCATCTTCGCACCGTACTGACGTGCTGATTCGTTAGCAGTCTCCATACGAGTTGTACAGGCTGCCGTTAACTCGAATCCTACCGATGCCGGGACTGCTGGTAAATGAGCCCGATGTGCCCAACCGACGGTGGGGCTCGCGCCGATAATTCCAAGTCGTATTCGATCAGCCATTTTCGAGGTCTTCTTTCGTAAATGGACTAGTGCCATCTTCGGTGAGCCGACTAGTGGTGAACCCACTGTCGAAAGTTGTTTGCAAGTTCTCGACCGTTCTTCTGCGGCATTCTACTCGCAGGCTCAATACCACGACCGTCAGGAATCCGAATTACCTCAGAATAGACGCAAAAAGTCGAACAACACCCCGCATGAGCGTATTCTCTGAGTTCTGACATAACCTTTTTTGACTCAATCAACAGCGAACAAACATTGGAGAAAATATCGATGGTAGAACTGCGACCAAATCGGACTAAAGAGAAACTTGCGGCTGGCAAAATCGTCACGTGTTTGGCTG
>CAVOCL010000258.1:0-3628 GCA_963694185.1 Dehalococcoidia bacterium | reverse complement strand
GCGACTATCGTCGATAGGCGATGTGCGATAGCGATGGTCGTTCGGCCCTCTCGCAGGCGTGTAAGCGCCTGCTGAATTTGACGTTCCGACAGCGTGTCGAGCGAACTAGTCGCCTCGTCCAAAAGCAGTATCCGCGGATTGGCAAGAATCACCCGTGCGATAGCGAGGCGCTGGCGTTCACCACCCGAAAGCCTGTAACCACGTTCGCCAACAACCGTTTCGAACCGCTCTGGTAATCCATCGATCAAATCGAATATCTGAGCAGCTTTTGTCGCCTCTTCCATTTCTTGCTCAGTTGCATCGGGCTTACCGAACACCAAATTCTCCCGAATCGTTGCGTGGAACATGAACGAGTCCTGCGACACAACGCCAATCAGCTTCGACAGATCGGCCTGCGCCATGTCTTTGATGTTGATTCCGTCGATCGACACTGCGCCAGAATCGGCGTCATAAAGCCGTGCAAGCAAATAACCAACAGATGTCTTACCGGCGCCGCTTGGGCCAACCAGGGCGGTTAACCCGCCACTGGGAACAGAGAAGTCGATACCGGTTAGCGTAAACGGCGCTTCGGTATTTCGCTCAGGCCGATCAGATGTATCAGATGGATCAGCAATGGCGGATAGTTCAGGTGCCGAGTATTTGAACCCAACATTCTTGTAGACAACATCGCCCCGGAAGTTCGCGGGATCGACTGCGACTGGATTCACGGGATCTTTGATCTTAGGGTCGATGTCGAGATATTCGAAAATCCGATCAAATAAAGCGATCGAGCTGGAAATCTCGACACCCCGCATAAACAGACCTGCCAGCGGGAACAACAATCTGGTTTGGATTGCTGTGAACGCAACGATGTCACCAAGCGTGACAGATTCTCGGCCTCCAATGATGAACGTGCCACCGATTATCCAAATGATGGCCGGAGCCATCGTGAAAGCCGATTGCATTACGACCGAAAATCGCTGTCCGGTCATTCCCTGGCGGAGAGTCAGCACCGTCAGTTCCGAACTATTCTTCTTGAACGAACTGAGTTGATCGGCCTCACGCCCGAACGTTTTCGAAAGCATTACCCCGGACACCGACAGGGTTTCACCGGTTCGGGAAGTCAAATCCGAGAGAGATCGCTGAGTTTCACGAGTTAGCTCACGTCGCCGTTTGCCCACCCTCAGCATTGTGGTGACAAATATCGGAACAGTTACGAGTGCAACGATCGACAGCTCCCATGAAATAACGAGCATGGCGATGATCGATGCGATCACGATCACCGAATTGGAAACTAGGACGCCCAACGTGTCGGTGAGAAGCATCTGAGTGCTTGCGACATCGCTCGATATTCGAGTTTGAAGATCGCCTGTGCGGGTCGAGGTAAAGAACGACAATGGCAGTTTTTGGAGGTGGCCATAGACTGTCAACCGCAAATCTTCCATCACCGTTAGCCCGGTGTGCATGTTGAGATAGTTTGTGGCGTACGAAATAGCACCGCCGATAGCCGCAACGCCAATCATCCAGCCCGTTAGCCAATAGAGCAGCGAACGATTTGAATCAGGAATCGCTTCGTCGATGATCTGGCGAATGAGTAGAGGAGATGCGATCAACAGCGAAGCCGAGATGAGTATCAGTCCTGCGACTGTAATAAGCGCGAACCGGTAAGGCTTGTAGAGTCGGGCAACTCTCTTCAGTGTTTCGCGAGCTATTGGGCGCTTGGGAGCGTCGTCGAAGGCTCTACCCCTGCCCCCACCCATACCGTGTCCACGAACCAAGTCGCGCTCCTTTGTTCGGAGTAGTTTCGAAATCACCGCCACGCCACCCAAACATCACAATGGTGATATTGAAGCGTAACGGCAGTTCCGCATATAACAAAAAGCGGTCAGCACATATTCGTGCTGGCCGCTTTGTTTTGCTACTTTTGGTAGCCCCAAGGGGATTTGAACCCCTGTTTCAGCCTTGAGAGGGCCGTGTCCTGGGCCTCTAGACGATGGGGCCCCGTTGGCTGCCGATCCAGGGATCGAACCTTCGCTTTTGAATGTGTATTCAGCGGCGAGGCCGAAGCGAACCCCGACAACCATTCAACGATACCGTTTTATTTGCGGGAATGCTAATCGGAAAATTCGGATGTTCAGACAGGATTGTTCGCCGGTATTGTCAAGAAGCGGGTGAGTAAACAAGCAATGTGCCCGGAACCGGCGTTTGGCCGAGGAAGCCCTTTACTGGCGCAATGGCGTGGGCGTTAATGAGGCCGTACATGCGTACCAATAGGATTCGACCAGAGATCGAGAATTCCGCCCGCTCGATTACTGCTGACCACGGTAGTAGTTCACCGTCGGCCAGATTCCAATTATTGCTTGGATTTGTATTCGGCCAATCGGTTTTTGCCATCGACCCACGAGAGATTCGATCAGCAAGCAATCTGACGTTGTCCCTCGCTATAGATTCACTCTTGTGGACGAGTGCTATCGTAGCGAAGCGTTCGCCTGAATCGTCTACTCCACCACCGACTGCTGCGACATCGAAGGGCTTCAACAAAGGGACCGCATTTATAGTCGCTTCGACGACCGCCAATTCGATATCTCGACCCTCGGAAATTAGTTCGGCGACATCATTCGAAGCAAGACTGCCAGCCGAAATCGTCCCGCTTACGGACCCTAGCCCGTACAGCCCACGAACTGCGTCAACAAAATCGCTGTCCTGATCGATGGTTTCCTTGTGATTGTTAACAGCTTCGAGAGCCTCTGATCCTCGACGAGTCTCGCCAAAGTTAAGATTTCGAACGCCGATAGCGAACAATCCAGTATCAGTTGAAACTATCTCGAATTCGTAGTCTTGTATCCCCACGTAATCGATCGGAGCCAGTTCGGCGACACTCACCATCGTCGGCAGGCCAATCCCGGTTTTTCCGCTCATGCCGAGCACATCTACGTCGACCAACATGAGTGGGTTTGGCGATCGCGACAGATCTGTGGGGCCACGCGTAATCTGATGCTTGTTGAGTAATGTGAACACCGAGTACCAATTGCTACCACTGCGACGAAGCAACGATAAGGCGTATTCACGCAGCGTTTCTTCATCACTCGTTCGTTCAGGTCGCTCGATATTGTGAGCACGGGCGACAGATCCGAAATCGTCGAAACTGACCAGATATCGATATTCCTCGGTGTTAGGAATCGCCGATAACAACTTCACCGCGGGCGAATCGACCTCGTCGGCAAGCACGTAATCGGCTCGGCATATGTAGGGTGTCGAGCTATCGGTTGCCTGCGCACTTGCTACAGGTGCATCCGTTGTCATCCTCAGCAGATTATTTCTCGGTTCGCTTCCAGGTCGATTCGTACGTAAAAGGCGATGGCCCTTTGATCATCGACATAGCAGTGCCTGGATCAGCCAATGTCGATTCCAGTAGCGGCAACCCGACCTACGAATCGGTAGTTGCCACAGGCTAGGAATATCTGCTGTTCTTGTGGGAACCCGTCAGTGACGAGAGCAAGGAATACTGGGGCAGTCACTACCTCACAAACGGGTCTCAAGTCAGATGGGCGTTGATTGGCGATGGCTCCGAAGTAGTTCGAGAAGGGCGCCATTCGGAGACAATACCCATCGCCGACCTGATTACAGAAATAAAATCTGCATCCGGTTA
>CAVOCL010000257.1:0-3638 GCA_963694185.1 Dehalococcoidia bacterium | reverse complement strand
CATTTACTGAATCGGTTCAGTGCAACGGCGTTTTCCTCACAAAGCTCGATGGCACTGCAAAGGGCGGCGTGGCGTTAGCGATTGCAGGCGAACTTGGTTTGCCGATCTGGTTCATTGGAACCGGTGAAAAATCGTCCGACATGTCGGCGTTCGATGCCGAAGCCTTCGCCGGTGCATTGCTTCCCGATAGCGTGAATTAGCAACTAGTTCGTCAACAACCCGGATCAGCGTACTTAGACCCTAAATGCTGCAAGCAATCGCAACACTCATAACGGTCGAGCTAGTTGGACTAGCAGCGTTCCCGATTGTTGCTCGCGCCTTTCCGGTTCTGGCCGACCGCGGCTGGGCTATTTCTAAACCGGTCGGGATGCTGCTCGTCGCCACCGCAGTCTGGTTGGTTTCGTATACACAGTTGATTCCAAACTCGCCTCCTTCGTGGTGGGCGTTTACTGTGGCTTTGGCCCTTTTGAGTGCGTGGCTTCTGCGCTCCGACTGGAAGCAGCTAAGAAAGTCGCTCAAACGTCGTTGGCGAATCATCGTCACGATTGAAGTGATATTCATCGTGTTCTTCCTGATGTTCCTTTCGATGCGGGCGTTTGATCCAGCGGCATCGGGCACTGAAAAGCCGATGGATCTCATGATGCTCACGGCGGTGACAACAGCTGAACACGCGCCACCTCAGGATCTATGGCTCGCCGATGAACCTATCGCCTACTACTACTTTGGGTACTGGATATACGGTGGCGTGAACGCAATGGCTGGCGTGGCACCCTCTGTGGCATTCAACGTCGGAATGGCGCTTGTTGCCGGATTAGCGGCTTCTGTAATCGCTTCGTTCGTTACAACCCTCATTTGGCGGGATGACGCTCGTACGAAGGTCTCACTCATCGCTGGAACCGCATCGGCGGGATTCCTATTGCTCGTGTCGAACATGTCGGGCCTATGGACGATTCTCGATATGACCAGACTGGCACCTGTTTCGCTTTTGAACTGGTACCAGGGATACAGCTACGACCGGGTCGAACGAATAGTGACGTGGCGACCTGACGACTTCTGGTGGTGGTGGAACAGCTCCCGAATAACCAACACGTTCGCCGATTCCCCAGACGGCCTCGATTTCACAATTTCCGAGTTTCCGTTTTTCAGCTTCTTACTCGGTGACTTTCATCCACACCTGATGTCGATACCGTTCGTGCTCACAGGAATCACGGTGTTGACCGCTCTATTTATCGCACACCGCTCGATCTCGTTTGGCGCGCTCAGGAAAAATATCCCTGCAGCGGTGATAGTCGCCGTGGTCATAGGCGCATCCGGGTTTATCAACTTCTGGGATGTTGGATTGCTCTTGCTGTTATCCACCGGGCTCGTTATTGCCGGGTGGATGGCATCGCGTAAAACCGGAATCAAGCGGCTCGTCATGGCAGCATTGCCAATGGGCGCGTTGTGGATCGTTGGCGTGTTGATTTTCGCACCGTTTTACTTTGGAACGGCTGAAAGTCAGGTCCAGTGGCCTCCGCTCGCCCCGGTCAAATACGGTTCCCGACCGATCCATTTCATCTCTATCTGGCTACTGCTACTGACCGCTGCGGCCCCACTGATGATCATGCTGGCAAATCGCTACACGATCTTCGTATTCAAACGAATAACGGGCAAAGCGGTCGAATCAAGAACCACCCAAACGCTCTACTGGCGTCCTGCTTGGATAACCGGATTGGTTCTTACGGTGGTGCCATGGCTCGTCTGGGTTGTCACTCACATTACGTTCAACGACAACGCCCAGGCATCAGACATATTTTCCCGACTGCCGGTTACGGGAGTACTCGGCGCAATATCCGTGATCCTGATCGCTGTAGTTCTAACCCGGGCTCGACGCGGTGCCGACGATGGTGCCCAGTTCGTTCTAATCCTGGGCGCACTTGCCTTGTATCTGCTGTTCGCCGCCGAGCTGTTCTTCGTGCACGACCTGTTCGGCAATCGTATGAACACCGTGTTCAAGTTCTACTATCAGGCATGGATAGTTCTGTCGGTCGTGGGCGGTTACGGCGTGTACGTCTGGTCGAAGCATCACCCGAATCTTCGCAACTCCGCCAAGTGGATCAGTAGAACCGCCGCCGTTGCGTTCGCCGTAGTACTGATCAGTTCGTTCTATTTCCCGGTTGCTTCAGCCGTAACGAAAACTCTGTCTTCAGGACTCGGCCCGGATCTCGATGGATTGAGTTACATGACGGCGCGAGACAACGACGAACTAAATGTAATCGGGGATATTAGAGATATTGCTGATAGCAATGATGTAATGGTCGAAGCCATTGGCGATAGCTACTCGGAATACGCCCGAATATCGGGTTCGAGCGGAGTGCCCACGTTGCTTGGATGGGAATTCCATGAACGGCAATGGCACGGTAGCGATGAGTTGTTTGTCGACCGTCAGGACGATGTTAAAACCATATACACAACTTCAGATGAACATGAATTGCGCCAATTGATCGATAAATATGACCTCACCATGGTGGTTGTCGGGCCACGGGAACGATCAACCTACGGCAACATCAACATGACAATGTTCGATACGCTTGGTGACCGTATAATCGAACACGGCGCTTACACCGTGTTCAGCATCAATAAGTAACAGTTGACGATAGAAAACACCTCAACAGAAGAATTTCGGCCGCCAGTCGTAGGCCGTTGGATCGATGGACGCTGGACGACCGGTGAAACCACCGAACGTACCGACTCGCGCGCCGAAACGGAGTCTCGAGCTTCGGGCGCAACGAAATCGAACAAAGGTTTCACTATTCCCGGTCGAGTCGAGTTTTCGATATACGGCGGATTACTGTTGAGCGCGCTCGCCATGCGACTCTACGATCTTGGCGGGCGAGCGATTCATCACGATGAAAGCCTTCACGGCTATTTTGCCTATCAACTATTCAACGGCAGTGGCTACGATCACAACCCGCTGATGCACGGGATGTTCCTTTTCCACTCGATCGCTACATCATTCTTTCTCGTGGGCGACAGTGATTTTTCGATGCGGCTGTCAATGGCGCTCTTTGGTACCGGGCTGATACTCGTACCGCTAATTTTGAAACCTCGCATTGGCCAGTTCGGTGCACTCGCAGCTGGTGTGCTGCTGGCGTTCTCGCCTTCGCTGTTTTACTACAGTCGATTCGCCCGAAACGACATCTTCATGGCTGTGTTCGCACTAGCCCTTGTTGGGGTGATGTGGCGCTATATAGACGAACGACGAAACCGCTGGCTGTACATTGGCGCAGCAATTATCGCTCTTGGTTTTACCACGAAGGAAACGCAGTACATAACCGTTGCGTTATTGGGTGCCTTCCTGGTCACACAGGTGTGGCGAGAGCTTCGTGATTGGCTGTTTGCTCGGCGAACTTTGAGCGAGTTCAGCGCCCCGGCTTCGTTCCTCGTTTTGCTAACCACGTTGAGCCTGCCGTTGACGGCTGCTGGAGTGGCCATATTTCAAGGCATTATCGGCGTAACGCTGGCAGCTGAAGATGGCACGCCAGGTGTTGCAACTGGAAGCCCAAACGGCGATGGCTGGAACGTGGCAATCGCAATTAGCGCCATATTCCTCGCTACATCGCTTGTGATTGGCTGGTACTGGAACCGGAAAGTATTCC
>CAVOCL010000256.1:0-3641 GCA_963694185.1 Dehalococcoidia bacterium | reverse complement strand
CACCCTCCTCGAGGACGGTGAAAAAGCTGAAATAACGGTCTGGCTTATGGACCGAATAACAGCTGTATCGGTCAATGATGTCGGTTCGATTGCCTACACGGATCGCGACTCAGCCAACGGTGGCGGTGCCACTGGACTGACTGCCAGTAATTCACTTGTAGTCAAAAGTACGAGGTTTGTGCTTGAGATGACTCCACAAGTCGGAGCGCCTCTTACCATTCAACGTGGTGTTCCGCCTGGTTTACGTGCGGTGATGAACCTGAACTAGCTTCAGCTCACCAGCGTGTATATGCAGTGCCCTAGTTCGTCCCGGCCGGACAAATATAGGGTGCCAAGGCTAATGGCTCGCCCCGGGAGCGCAAATGCTAAGACCCCTCAGTGTTCGACGCTGATGGGGCGGTCCGAAAGCCCTACTAATGGAAAGGGCATCCTCAACCCGGCCGAGGATGCCCTTTCTATTACGTTTTTAATTCGAGATTCTGAAGTTTCAGATCAACTGGCGCCAGTGTTAGTACCAGATCTAGTGCGACTGCACCGGTAGATCCTTCATCAGTCCAGCGTCGTTCATCGCATTCCATTCATCAAGGAACGTCTTGTTCCATTCATCGGTCAAGTGACTCTGCATCATGTCTTTGAACACAGGCCAGAACACGATGATTCCATCGGCTCCATCGCTCAAGGCAGCCTCGGCAGTTTCTACCGATCGCACGAGTGCTGCAGTGATAAACGGTCGATCCGCCCAGCCTTCGAACATGTCCTGACAGTCACGGATCAACTTGGTTGGATCGGCTCCAACGTCCTTGAACGGCTCGCAGAACGGAAGCACGTGGGTCACGCCAGCCTGGGCTACAGCAGCAGCCTGAGGCAGTGAAAATACCGTTGTGCAGAAAGTCGGCACTCCAGCCTTTTTCAGTTCGGCAAATGCGCCCAGGGCGTGTGCTGATGCCGGAATTTTCAGGATGATCTGATCGGACATTTTGGTAAAAACTTCACCAACGTCGAGCAACTCTTGGGTCGAGTGACCGTCGATTTCGATTACGACCGGCTTGTTGGTGATATCGAGGTAGCGCTGCGTAAGATCGGTGATCTGTCCGTACTTCTGAACCATCTGGTTCAGCACCACAGTGTTGGTCACAATTCCGGCGGCTCCACGGTCCAGCCATTCGCCCAGATCCTCAGGGTCGCCAGCAAGCCATATCGCCGGGCCACTTCCCGACATTCGTGCGTTCTCTGCCGTGCCGAAAAGCGGCTCGGTCAGCTTTGCAGATGTTCCATTCTTGGTAGCCAAAGTGATACTCCGTACTCGTTGTGACCGACTGGACTGATGCCGTCGGCCTAATTACAGCTCTGTTTCAGATGCCGGAAGTGTACCGCCTGCCGCAGTTGAATCAAAACATAGGAAACCGCATAGTAGCGTCCTAGCGGCAGTAATCACCAGTATTGGTGAGAGCGCTTGCTGGCTTCGAGCATCGTCAGGGTTGGTTTTCTCGATGAAGTTACTTAATGTTTTTCTTATCGCACTTCGACTGGGCGTAACGTCATTTGGTGGCCCCGTTGCGCACATCGGGTACTTCCGAGAAGAGTACGTATCGAGGCGTGGCTGGCTCGATGACAAGTCATTTACCGATCTCGTAGCTCTGTGCCAGCTGCTGCCGGGTCCGGCCAGCAGTCAGCTAGGAATTGCGATTGGCACATTGCGCGCAGGGCGCATCGGCGGATTTCTGGCATGGTTTGGATTCACCATGCCGTCGGCCTTGATACTGATTGCGTTCGCTTACGGCGTGTCGGAAGTCGATGATGTTGCGAATTCCGAGTGGCTGCATGGGTTGAAGTTGGCTGTTGTCGCGGT
The DNA here is from genome assembly GCA_963694185.1 of Dehalococcoidia bacterium. Lineage (GTDB taxonomy): Bacteria > Chloroflexota > Dehalococcoidia > Lucifugimonadales > Lucifugimonadaceae > Lucifugimonas. Next base: position 1,792 of record CAVOCL010000256.1, on the reverse strand, counting down.
GGTCGGACTGGCAGTGTGGAGCATGGCGGGTTCGCTGTGGACCGACCGTCGGCGTATTACTCTCGGCATCGCCGCAGCAGTGTTTTTGTTGGTTATGCCGGGGGCAGCATGGCAGGTAGCGGTGATTATCGCTGGTGCTGCCGCAGGTGTTGTGTTGTTTCGAAATTCGGTGTCAGGCAATAACGATAACGCTTCTGAGTCGGGTGGGTCGAAGAAGCTCGCACTGGTGATTCTGGCGCTATTTTTCGTGTTGCTGGTGACGTTGCCAGTGATTGCCGATGCGACCGGTCGTGACGATATTGATGTGTTCGAAAATTTCTACCGATCAGGCTCGCTGGTGTTCGGTGGCGGTCACGTTGTTCTTCCGCTGATACAGGCCGAAACCGTTGGCGCTGGGTACGTCGACAACGATCAATTCGTTGCCGGTTACGGAGCGACTCAGGCTGTTCCTGGGCCGCTTTTCACGTTCGCTTCTTATCTTGGGGCGGCGATGGACGAAGGCATATTTGGCCAAAAATGGATCGGTGGTCTGGTCACGTTAGTCGCTATTTACGTTCCGTCGTTTTTACTGGTTTGGGGAGTGCTTCCGTTATGGACGCGCTTGTCGGGTAGCACTCGTGTTCGAGGTGCGATAGCAGGTGTGAATGCCGCGGTGGTGGGCTTGTTGTTGGCAGCTCTTTACAATCCGATTTGGACCGGAAGCGTGTTCAGTCCCGAAGACTTCGGGCTGGTGATGGTGCTGTTCGGATTGCTGGCGATATGGAAAATGCCGCCGTGGTCGGTGGTGATCATAGCCGCTGCTGGCGGATACGTTCTCGAACTAATTTAGCGGTAGGTGAGTGCTGAATTAATCGAACAATGCGTCGGCAAGAATTTCAACAACGTGGCGAGATTCCCGCTCGGTGTTGAAGCCGATTTGTTCGCGGCATGAAACGCCTGAAGTGGCGATTTCCGTATTCAAATCTGCGGTGCGAATGGCCGGGAACAACCGATCTTCGCCCGTCTTTGTTGCAACGTCGAGATGGTCTTTCTCGTAACCGAACGAACCGGCCATTCCGCAGCAACCGGCCGATATTTCGGTCGCTTCAAACCCAGGAGGCAAGTTCAGCGCCTTCACCGAATTCGTTGTTCCGGTGAGTGCCCTCTGGTGACAGTGACCGAAGAATTTCACCTGCTTTTCGGTGTTTGACCAGTTGATTTGCTGACCGTCATCTCCGGTCGTTTCGACGAGCAATTCTTCGATGGTGATCACGGCAGAGGCGACTTCTTTTGCCTTCTGGTCGCCACCAAGTAGATCTGGCCAATCGTCGGTCATTGCCGACACACAACTCGCCTCACAGCCGACGATTTTTACGCCCTGCTGAACGTACGGGTGCATCAGATCGACGTTGAAGCGGGCGTTGTCACCTGCCTCATCAAGCAGGCCCTTAGAAATCATCGGTCGGCCACAGCACTTGCGATCTTTCAGCACCACGACTTCGAATCCCAGCGCTTCGAGAACCCGGGTGGCAGATATGCCAATAGTCGGGTGGTTGAAGTTCATGAACGTATCGTGGAAAAGAACAATTTTGCCGCGAGTGTTCGTGCTTTGTGGCTTGTGCTTGCTGAACCATTTCTGGAACGTGTTACGAACCACTTTGGGCGACGGTCGGGATCGATCAAATCCGACGACTTTCTCGAAAAGAAGTCTCACGGGGAACGACCGTGTCACCGCGTTCGCTATCGGAGCAACAGGCGCCGACATAGCGCTAATTCGGTGAATATCGGCCACTAATTTGGACGCCAGCGGAAC
>CAVOCL010000255.1:0-3645 GCA_963694185.1 Dehalococcoidia bacterium | reverse complement strand
CCAGACGGGTTCGCCCAAGTGCTTGCCGAGAACGTCCCACATGGCGATGTCGGCACCGGCTACTGCGTGATCGAGCTGCTGGACGTCTAATCCGTACTCACCAGCCTTGTTTCGCAGGCGAATAACGCCTTCTGGAGAATCGATCGTCTCGCCGAGCAGCGCCTCACGAATGTTGATGATGTTCGAGTGGGACATCGGCATCACGTACGCCGTTAGCGACACCAGAGGCGACGCATCGCACTCGCCCCAGCCTTCGAGTCCGTTATCTGTGCGCACTCGAACTACGAGCGAATCCTGTGTGCCGTCGGCAGTTCGAGCGATTTTCGGGAGCGCGACGTAGAAGAGGTCGATGGCTTCGATTTTCAATGGTTCTAGGAACCTTTCCAGGTCAGCAGGTCATCGATTCCCGCTAGAAGGGTGTCGTACTCGGCCATGTCGTACCGGTCGAGGACCTTTTTACCGGGCGAACGGGTTGTTGGCGATGTGATTACGCCGCGTCGATAGAGAACTTCCTTGAATGCCCGCATTCCGTAGAGGCTTTCGTAGTTGTTGAGCGGGGCCATACGGGTGTGGATCTCTCGGGCGCCAGCCTCGTCGCCATCTTCGAGTAGGTTCCAGATTTTCGAATGCACATCGCCGAAGTGAGACGCAGGCATATTGCCGCACATGCCACGGTTGAATTCAGAAACGAGGAATTTGCAGCCCATTCCGCCCATCACGCCTTTGACTGAATCGCCTGCCTGATCGAGTAAATCGGTAGTCAGTTGGCCAGCAAATGCGGTTTCTTCCTTGATGTAGTCGACATTTTCGACCGTTTCGCAGAGTTCAGCCAGTTGATCGGCCGATAAAGGGGATCCGTCGGAGTGATTTTGTATCCAAATCGGTATTTCGAGCGCGTCACTGAGTTGTTCGAAGAAAGTCAGCACTTCTGTGGTCGAGGGCTTCATGCTGTGCGGAGGCATGGCGATCACAGAGTCGAATCCAACCGTTTGGGCGTGCTTCGCCAGTTCGATCGAGTGGATGTTCGATACACCGGTTACACCCGCAACTGTTGGAATTCGATTGTCGACCACTTTTGTAGTGATTTCGAACACCTGCTTACGCTCAGCATCGGTTAGCGACTGATATTCGCTTGCCATGACCGGCATCACGATGCCATGGCACCCGTTTTCTACTGAGAAATTGAGAACGCTTTCGAGCGAACGGATGTCTAGCGTGTCGTCTTCGTTGAACGGCGTGGCCGGAATGCCGTAGATACCGCGGTACTGATCTTGATTCGCAGATTTAGTCGTCATTATTTCCAAAATGTACCCTAGCTACTTAGGTACGCTTTCTGAGTCGCATGATGTAGTGGCGGCTGCCCCGGGTGTAGGGGGCGACGCTTTCGTTCATGATTTCGATTAGTTCACGAGCACCGATCATGCTCGATTCGTGTAGAAGTCGAGCCTCGGTTTCTTTGGCCCTGTTGAAGGCGAACGCCAGATCGGTTACATCGAGAGATATTTCGAGTTCAAGTCCCCAGCTTTCAGCCAGTTGAAGCGGAGTGACCTTTGGATCTTCAAAAAGCGAAATTATGATGAAGCTGCCGCCGGGCTTCAGGACTCGTTTTACTTCTGCGGGATCGTAAACGTCGGTGGTCATGACCATGTCGAACATGTTGTCGTCGAACGGCAGATCTTCGACTTTGGCTTGGACGAAAGTGCAGAGTTCGGTGATATTTTCGATTTCTGCGAGATCGCGTGCAACTTGAAGTGCTTCTTCGTCGATATCGTTTCCGTAGACCTTGCAGCCGAACAGCGAAGCCATCCATCGAGCGTTGCCGCCAACTGCGCATGCGGTGTCGAGCACTATCGTATCGGGGCCGATCATCTGCTCCTCGAGGGCGATTCTGAAAATCGTCTGGTTTCCACCAACGTGCATGAACTCGCCGTATGAGGCGTGATCCCACCGTGGCTGATCATCGAACCACTGTTGCAGACGTTGGGTTTTGTTATCGGAGCGTTGGGCCATTTGGGAGATTCCTGAACCGGAACTGGTCGATATTACGTTGCGAACAGTTTGCCAGAATTTTTTCTGGTTAAAGTCGCAGACCATCTGTAAGAACGAAGTGTTCGGAGTGTTTGAGACGCGAAAACGCCCCCTTCCAAAAGAAGAGGGCGTTAATTCGTGGGGAGGATTAGCGTGACTAGGTGAAGTTACGCTTAGAGATTGACCTCAGATCCATCGGGGAATGTGAATGAGGTGCCGGTTCCTGAATCAGGAGCCTGCTGACCCTGCTGGTCGAAGCCACGCGGGCCACCGTTCTGAGGGCCACCTCTGTGGTGACGGCTGTGCGGGTGTCGGCCGCGTCGTCCGTCGCGTTCGCCTTGGCCATCACGTTCGCCACGCATCTCTGCACGAAGTGCGTCGAGATAGTCGGGCTTGGCTTCGGTCCATGCGATCACTTCGTCGGCTTCAGCCTGTGTGATGACTTCCTGCTCTACGAGAGCTGTGAGTCGTCCTGCGATGCTGTTGTCGTCCGGAGTTCCATGACCACGACCGAGCTTCTTCAATTCGTTCATCACTTCAGGGCGAGAATCTTCCCACACATCGATCTCGTCGGCCTGGGCCTGGGTGATCGTGCCCGCTTCTACTAGAGCGGCGAGTCGTTCGTCTTGCTTTGCCTCTCGCTGCTCGCCTCGAGCGGTGCTCATGGCGGAGTCGAGGTCTTCTCGTTCGATTCCAAGAATCTCAGCTACTCGATCTCGAACCGAATCGGCAGGGTGACTGCCTGTTGAGCCTTCGTCTGCGAAAGCAGCACCTGCGATAGCGAGAGCACCGATGAGTCCTGCAGATGTGCCGAGCATGATTTTTCGTTTGAACATTTTCTAAACCTTCAGCCGGTTGTCCGGCGGGAGTGATTGCCTACACACAACGATAGAAAACGAATGTGTGGAAGCTGTTCAGGAAATGTGAAGAAATGTTGGAGGTGGTGTGTGTGCTGCTTTATCCGGCAGGCACAGCCGTATTGAACCTGCTGGTGTTGCTTATATGCCTAAACCGAAGGCTCCCACTTGCCTTTGGCTCGCACCGCTTCGTGGTCGCCTGGCCAAGATGGGGTTGTGGTGATGACTATTTCGAGGGGTTTATCGCCAGTGGCGCGGAATTGGAACGTGGTGCCGAGCGGGATTTCACATGAAACGTCGACGACAAGCTTGATCACCGATTCGCCAGCATCATCTTTTCGCCACAGTTCGCCTTCGCCTCGAACGCAGAGCCATGCTTCTTCGACTGTTACGTGGCGAACGGCGTGAGTCGTGGTTCCGGGATGAAGCAGTGCGTGCACCATGCTGGAATCTGTGCTGCCAGAGTCCAGCAGCCGAATTTCAGAGCCGTCGGGCGCGATTACGTCTGGAGTTGGTGAGAGATTGGCCAGCAATGCGGGATCGAACATATTGCGATGATACCGCCCGTTAATCACAACAGCCCCGACTTGAATCGAGGCTGCTGAGGAAAACCAGAACTAAATAGTTGGGTGTTAGTGACCTGCCCCCGATAGCGTTACCACTTATTATCTCGGATTCACGACCAGTTGAAGCCTGGGCATGATTGCCTCAGGTGTCGGCGGCCGGTATCCGAGTGAGCTGTGTGGTCGGATCGTGTTGT
>CAVOCL010000254.1:0-3649 GCA_963694185.1 Dehalococcoidia bacterium | reverse complement strand
GGAGTCGACGATGTTCTGGTAGGCGACGATCTTGTCGATGCCCATTCCGGGGCAAGCAATCCATTTCAGCTGTGCGGCAGCGGCGAACGCATCGCCAGTCGGCCAGCCGAAAAATGCGTCGGCATCACGAATGACATCGACGTGATCGGCTGGATCGTAAGCAACAACAAAGTCGATTTCCGGGAACGAATCGATCAGTTCGTCAGCGTACTGAGTACCTACGTGATCGGTTCCAATAACAACTTTTAGATTCGCCATCTGTTAACTCCGGTAGTTTTGGTGCAGGTGCGAATGTTGTCACAACAGGCATAATGCGCCAATGGCTTTTTCAGAAATTACAGCCACAAACTTCAAATGACCAACTCGAGATTTCAGCCGGGCGATCACGTCACTGTCCGCAATGTGTTCAGAGGCAGGGTTCAAACAGTTACGCCATCGATTGTTGTAGCCGACACGCCAGAATTAATCGCAACATGGATACCCGTCAACACGCCTGTGCTCAACGGCGTAATCGGTGGTGCGCCTGATCCCGATGGCCGGCGTGAGCACCTAAGCGCAGATGCGATGGTTGCGAAATCATGGAGCATGGTGCCACGCAATTGGCATACTTCTGGGATGCTGCGTTTGAAAAACCCGAGGGCTATGTGGTCGCTCGGGGTGTTCTGGGATGCCGGGATGGCCAACCTGAAGTTCTGGTACATAAATATCGATGCGCCATACGAACGAACTCGCTTCGGATTCGACACGTGGGACATGTTTCTGGATATCGTCGTACAGCCCGATCGCAAGTCGTGGCGCTACAAGGACGAAGATGAGTTTTCCGAAGCCGTCGATGCAGGCATATTCACTGCACTCGAGGTCGCCGAGGTGCGTGCCTCCGCCGCTCAGGCACTAGAACTGATCAAATCGAATCGCCCGCCGTTCGACAATGTTTGGGCTAATTGGCGACCCGATGTACTTTGGGGAACGCCGCAGGTTCCAGATGATTGGGAGGCCGTTTGAAGTCGGGTGACGGTCGTACCAATCGGTGCCACCCATCATCGAGTTCGCTCGATTCCCGCGGTAGAATTCCGTAATGCCAAACACCGATGGTCGATTCGAAATCGAAGCAAGTTTCCAACCTACGGGCGATCAGCCTACGGCGATCCGCGCTATATCAAGCGGACTAACGGACGAGTTGAAGCACCAGACGCTTCTCGGTGTGACCGGTTCAGGCAAGACCTTCACGATGGCGAAAATCATCGAAGAAATACAGCGCCCCACCCTCGTCATAGCGCATAACAAAACGCTTGCCGCGCAGCTGTCATCTGAGTTTCAAGATTTCTTTCCGAACAATTCGGTCCAGTACTTCGTCAGCTACTACGACTACTACCAGCCGGAAGCCTACATCCCTCAGTCCGACACCTTTATCGAGAAGGAATCGGACGTAAACGAAGAGATCGACCGACTACGTCACGCCGCCACTCGAGCGCTGCTGACACGTCCTGACACGCTGATCGTCGCCAGTGTTTCGTGCATCTACGGCCTCGGTTCGCCAGAGGAATATAAATCGGTCGTGCTGAATCTGCGCAAGGGCGAAGAGCCCGGACTTCGCAGGGTAGTTCGCAAGCTGATCGACATGTACTACGAACGGAACGACATGGAGATGGTGCGGGGTCGGTTCCGTCTTCGGGGCGACACGCTGGAAATCATGCCGGCGTACGAAGAGCTGGCAGTACGTATTCAGTTCTTTGGCGACGAGATCGAACGAATAATCGAGCTTGATCCGCTGACCGGTGAGGTTCTAGCTGAGCTCGATCACATCGACATCTTCCCCGGCAAACACTTCGTTACGCCTGAAGACGAAATGAATCAGGCGCTGAAGGACATCGAGGAAGAGCTAGGCGAGCGGTTGGATGTTTTGCGATCGAGCGGCAAGTTGCTCGAAGCGCAGCGTCTGGAACAGAGGACTAACTTCGATCTCGAGATGCTGCGAGAAACAGGATCGTGCCCTGGCGTTGAGAACTATTCGCAGCCGCTGGGAAGACGACCTCGTGGATCGGCACCGTGGACGTTATTGGACTACTTCCCCGACGATTTCCTGATATTTATCGACGAATCGCACATCACGCTGCCGCAGATCGGTGGCATGTACAAAGGTGACGTTGCTCGCAAGACCAACCTAGTCGACTACGGCTTCCGATTGCCTTCTGCCATGGACAATCGACCTCTGGCGTTCGAGGAGTTTGAGGAGCGCGTGAACCAGATCGTTTACGTTTCTGCCACGCCGGGTCCTTACGAGGCGGCGCACGAGGAACGGCGGACCGAGCAGATCATTCGACCTACGGGTCTTATCGATCCCGAGATCATTCTGATGCCTTCAGAAGGCCAGATCGACGACCTGCTTGAGCGTATTCGGGCGACAACCGACAAGCACGAGCGGGTGCTGGTTACGACGCTGACGAAGCGGATGGCAGAGGAACTTACCGACTATTTGCGAGAGCTGGGTATACGCGTGCAGTACTTGCATTCGGAGATCCAGACGATGGAACGGGTTGAGATTTTGCGGGATCTTCGGCTTGGCGTGTACGACGTTGTGGTTGGAATCAACCTTCTACGAGAGGGTCTCGATCTTCCAGAGGTTTCGTTGGTTGCCATCCTCGATGCTGACAAAGAGGGTTACCTGCGATCGAGCACTTCGCTGGTGCAGACGATTGGCCGGGCAGCCCGTCATGTCGAGGGCAAAGTAGTGATGTACGCCGATCGGGTGACCAAGTCGATGCAGTTCGCAATGGACGAAACGTCTCGACGGCGTGACATTCAGAGGGCGCACAACGACGCTAACTCGATCATCCCGACTTCCATTGTTAAGGAAGTGAAGGACATCACGACCCGGATTCGCCAGGTCGCTGAGACGAAGACGCCTTACATCACTCCGGCAGCACTTCCGAAAAACGATCTTGTGCGCCTGGTGAAAGACCTCGAACGACAGATGAAGACCGCTGCTCGGGACTTGGAGTTCGAGAAGGCAGCTTTGCTACGTGATCAGGTCGTCGATCTTCGTAAAGTGCTCGTTGATCTGGGCGATTCGAAATCGGTTGATCCCGAGCCTGAGAAGACGGTTGAGCTTGCGCCTACGTCAGAAGACGGCGTTCCAGAGGAACTGGTCGGGGCTGATTAGGGTTTACGACTGGTTGCTAGCGTGAGTCTCCTTACCCCGACGGAATCCCTGTAATAGGAATCTCCTTTCCCGAGTGAAGTCATCGGAACCAAGGGATCTGGCGTGGGGACGCGTTCGCCTACGCAGCCAACACCAACCACCACCCAGCCTCCGAAGATCCCTCCACGGGAGTCGGGAAATCGAACATACGCCCCCGGTTCTCGTCTGGCCAAACACACAAAACTTGCCCCACGACAAAGTTAATGTGGTTCTCTTCGCTTCGGGTGGGTGAAATGGATCCGTGACCTTTGGATGGTGGTTGTCATGATCTATCTGCGCCGGTGCTAGAGCGATTTTGTGTATCGCAGTTGCGCGCCGTAAGGCATCACTTGGTACACAGAATCGAACTGCCAACCCCGCTTTTCGTAGAACTGCTTTGCCAGAAGATTGGATTCGAGAATATGAAGTGAGGCACGCCTGAACCCGCTTTCTCGAAGTGATCTCAAAGCA
>CAVOCL010000253.1:0-3672 GCA_963694185.1 Dehalococcoidia bacterium | reverse complement strand
TTGCGCAAATGCTGATGGGTGCTGCCAACCCGTGGACCACGTTCGCTGAATGGGCTCGTGCAGGGCACCTGAGTCTGGCGACTCTAGTGTGGGTCGACATGGTATTCATCATTGCGCTGATTCTCAGGCCAATTCCCGGTCGTGAACTATCTAAAGCATCCTCAGACGATGCGAACGCGAATAAAGCGTAGACCGGCTAAAATTCTAAGATGACAACTAATGAGACTGTTAAGAGTGGGTCGGCTATGACCGTGGTGGGCGATTTTATTGCGCTTACTAAGCCCCGTGTCATGTCGCTTCTGCTTGTTTCGGCAGTTACCGGGGCGTTTCTAGGCGCAGGATCGACACCCACGTTAGAGGTGCTGATCGCAGTGCTGGTGGGTGGAGCTTTGGCTTCAGGAGGAGCGGCTTCGCTCAACATGGCTTACGAGGGTGAGCTAGATCGTCAGATGGGTAGGACTAAGAACCGTCCTGTTGCCGAGGGTCGAATTTCTGCCCGAACCGCAACGCTCTACGGCATTTTGCTGAACGTGGGATCGTTCGCAATTCTTTCACTCATGACGAACGTGCTGGCGGCATCGCTGGCCATTGCCGGAACGGTGCTCTACTTCGGCCTGTACACCGTGATATTGAAGCGCACCACGACTCAGAACATCGTAGTTGGCGGTGCGGCGGGCGCAGTGCCTCCCCTGGTAGGTTACGCTGCTGCTGCCGGGACGCTCGATCTTTCAGCGTGGTATCTGTTTGTCATCATTTTCTTCTGGACACCGCCCCACTTCTGGGCGCTGGCGATCATGATCAAAGACGACTACGCCCGTGCCAACATCCCGATGCTTCCCGTTGTGCGTGGCGTCGAGTACACCAGTGTTCAGATCCTTCTCTACACGGTGATTCTCGCGGCCCTCACGATTCTATTTGGAATCGTTTCCGAACCCCTTGGTTGGACGTACATGATCGGCGCATCGCTGCTTGGCGGAGCCTTCATTTGGTATGCCGTGAAGCTCACGAAAAAGCCCATCAAACCGTCTGCCACCAGTTTGTACAAGTACTCCCTGCTGTACTTGGCATTGTTGTTGGTTTTGGTGATGGTTGATTCGGTTATCGCCTAACTAATTCCCGCCCACATCACGTTTACGCGTTAAGATGTGGCGGTGGGATTTATCAAAACAACTTTTACATTGCTTGGTCTAGCCGACGGCGGCTACATCGGCGTGTCTTCGGCTATGGCGGCCAATCTGACCCGGACCACTCGAGTACGGTCGAATCCGGAAGATTCACCTGATTCGGTAGGCCTTATCTACAGCGATGTTAGCTTCACCAGTCGCGGAGGCGATGCGAGGCTTTCCGGCTGGATCATTCCACCCGAGGCTGGCGCCAACTCGCCCGAGGCTACTGCCCGCGGTACGTCGTGGATCGTCATGGTTCACGGTGACAACTCCAACCGGAGCGATCCAAAGACCGGAACTCTGGGCATTGCCCGTGCATTGAGTCGGCGGGGATTCGGCATCCTGATGTTCGACCTACGACGTCGTGGCGATTCACCTGCTGCAATGTCGTCTTCGGGCTATTTCGAACGGCTCGACCTACAGGGAGCATCGGATTATCTGGTGAGCAGGGGCGCCGATAGAAGCCGAATAGGCGTTCTTGGCTTTTCGCTGGGTGGGGCCGTTGCGCTTATGGCAGGATCGAATCCGAACAATTTCGGAGCGGTTGTTGCGGATAGTTCGTTCGCCGACTATTCACTGGTGCTCAAGAATTCAATGACCGGCATCAAACGCCCGTTAACTATGTGGTTCCCGGGGATGAGATTCATGGCTAAGTCGACGATGTAATACCAGTAGAGCACGCCCGCCTGTTGGGCCGGGCAGTTGGTGCTAGTTTCGATGAAATCGATACTGGAGAAGAGACTGTGTGGATAGTTCCGGGCGCGGGTCACACCGGGGCTTTCAGAACACAGCCTGATGCCTACGTAGAAAAGTTGATTAAATTCTATGAGGCGCACCAAGGTGCGCCTCATAATTCACATGCTTCGGATTCTGAAAATCAGGAAGCGGCAGATGATATCCGACCGCCTGATAATCCTCAGATTTACGAAAACTAAGCGGGCAGTGCTGCCTGTGCCGACTCGACAATTGCGGTGAACCCTTCTGGCTCTCGAATTGCGAGTTCAGCAAGAGACTTGCGGTCGATCTCGATGCCTGCGAGAGCCATGCCGTGAATCAAGTTTCCGTAGTTGATTCCGTGTGCTCGTGCAGCAGCGTTGATCCGAACGATCTGCAGTGATCGGTTCGTGCGCTTCTTCAGTCGGCGATGTGCCGTTGAGTATGCCTGTGCGTGAGTCAGTGACTCGCGAGCGACGCGGTAGCGCCGGCTGCGTGAGGCTCTGTGACCACGCGTGGCTTTTAGTACGGCCTTGTGCCGCCTTCGTGTTGTAGTTCCGCTCTTGACCCTAGCCAACTTGCTTCTCCTCGGTCAAACGATTGCCGAACTCGAAATTGAGTTCGGCAGTTTGTTCAAATAACTATGCAGTGCGCTTAGAAAAGTGCGCTAATTGCCTGCTTGATGGTGCGTGACATTTTCTTCGAGTCGAGAGCGACCTTGCCGCCGAACAGACGCTTGACTCGTGCAGCCTTGCGTCGGCGAAAGTGGCTCTTGGGACCCTTCGAACGCAGCACCTTACCGGTGCCACTAATGTGGAACCGCTTTTTTGCGCCTTTATGGGTCTTCATCTTCGGCATATCTAGATTGTTTCCGTTCTCAGATCTCAGTACTCGTACCTGAACAGTAATTGTTCAGACTTATTCTTCTTTATGCAGTGTCTGCATCGGCAGATCCACTACTTGCAGCCACAGCTGCCTTCGGCGGAGTCGATTTTTCTTTTCGTTCCCGCTCTTTCAGCTGAGGTGACGGTGCCAGCAATATGCTCAACACTCGCCCTTCCATTCCAGGCGGCTTCTCCAGTTTTGCAACTGTCGCGACGCCTTCGGCGACTTTCCTCAACACTTGCATTGCAATTTCAGGGTGGGCCCGTTGCCTACCTCGGAATCGCACAAAAACCCTGACCTTAGCCCCTTCAGCGAGGAGTTTCTTGGTCATGTTGATTTTCGTATTGATGTCGTTATCCGACATCACAGGGCTGAGTCTTACGTCTTTTTGCTTACTCGCGCTCCGTGAAACCATTCGAGCTTCACGTTGCTTTTTGCTCTGAATAAATTTGAATCGACCATAATCCAGCAAGCGACAAACCGGTGGACTTTGGTTAGGGCCAACCTCAACTAAGTCGAGTCCTTCATCCTGCGCCATTTCCAGTGCGTCACGGATGTGCATCACTGTCGACTCAGATGAATCTTCGCCACGAATTACCCGAACCTCATCGGCTCGAATGCGTCGGTTTACCCTAAATTCTTTTGCTATGTTCGCTCTCTCCTGGACACCGGATGGGCGATCCCCACCAAAATGCGATCTTGATAACCGCCTAAATCAAACGGTCAGCGCGCAGTTCTTGCCAATGTCAAATTGGTCGAACTCCCAATATACCAACCATACGTCGGATACTCAATTGGAAACCAGTACGAATCTTTACCCGGTTGTTTCACGTATTACGGGTAGACTCCATTGCGGCGCGGAGAAGCCGCTATGTTACGATTACGTTGCCTTGGGCGTTATGAAATA
>CAVOCL010000252.1:0-3687 GCA_963694185.1 Dehalococcoidia bacterium | reverse complement strand
AAGAAGTACCTGCGTGAAGAAGACTCAGATTTCTTCGATGACTAATACTGGCGTTCACGCGGCGCACATATCGTCGGCATCAAAATCAAATAGCCACCTGGTGGCTTCGGAGCGAATATGAAAATCACAGACTTGAAAGTCGCAATCATAGGCAACGCACCCGTCGTTCGAATCACAACGGACGAAGGCATCGACGGCGTTGGAGCCGGCCAAAGCAGCAAGCCTTATCTCAAGCCGATGTTTGAGTTCTATCGCGACATGGTTATTGGCAAAGACCCAACCGACGTTGAGCGCGTGATGATTGGCATTCGCCGTATGGGTGCGTTCAAGCCATGGGGCACCGCGGTGAGTGCTATCGAGATGGCATTGTGGGATATCGCTGGCAAAGCATCCGGACTTCCCGCATATAAGCTGCTTGGTGGCAAGATTCGCGACAAAGTTCAGGTCTACAACGGTGTTATTCGCTACGAACGGAATGGCAACGAGCCCGAGCACTACGCCGAAAATATGCAGAAGATGATGGATCATCCATACAACTTCTCGATCATCAAACAGGCGGTTTCGTTCCACGGCAAAATGGAGCAAGAAGTTGACGATTTCTACTATGGAGATCCAGTATCGGTAAATCGTCACCCCGGTCACCCGAATCGCGGAGTGATCACTCGTAAAGGGTTCAAGTACATGATGAAGTGCATCGAAGCGATGCAGGATGTGGTTGGGGATGACGTTGGGCTGGCGCTCGATTGTGGACCGGGGATGATGGTTCCCGATGCGCTGAAGCTTGCAAAGGAGCTTGAAGGTTCGAACATCATGTGGCTTGAAGACATGATCACCGGCGACTTCAACCCGTTCGTTCTTGCCGATCTCTACACGCAGGTCACGCCATACACGTCGACTCCGACTCACACCGGTGAGCAGATTTATCTTCGCCAAAACTTCGTCGAACTGATCGAGCGAAACGCCGTGAATGTTCTGGGGCCAGATGTTGCCGATGTCGGTGGCATATCCGAGATGAAGTTCATCGCCGAATACGCCGATCTGCACGGCATCCTGTTCGCACCACACGGCATCTTTGGGGGCTTGATTGGTCTTGCTGCGCAAACGCATCTTGGCGCCGTTCTGCCTGATAACTTGATTGCATTCGAGTTACCTCAGGCAAAGCCCGAATGGTGGCTCGACATCATGGAGGGTGGCGATTCGTTCAAGGTCGAAAACAGCCACATCGAGGTTCCAGACACTCCTGGGCTCGGCGTGACATTCATCCCTGAAGAGGCGAAGAAATATTTGCGAGAAGAGGATGCTGACTTCTTCGATGACTAGCAGCTGACGATCTCGATTATTTGGTTTGTCAAACTGATTCGAGTTCACAGGAAGCGTAGAATTCCGCCCGCACAGAATTATTGGTCGCAAGGCGACCACATGGAGTTGTAATGAAGATCACAGACCTCAAGTACGCCGTAATCGGAAATCATCCGGTTATACGAATTACTACGGACGAAGGAATCGACGGAATTGGTGGGGCCGAGCAATCACGAAATCAACCGTACTTTGCGCCGCAGCTCGAGTACTACAAGGACATGATCGTAGGCCTTGATCCTACCGATGTTGAGCGAGTACTTCTTAGGATCAGACGTACCGGTGGATTCAAGCCGTGGGGATCAGGCGTTAGCGCGATCGAAGTGGCGCTCTGGGACATTGCGGGAAAAGCCCTTGGCGCTCCGATATATAAGCTGCTCGGCGGGAAAATCCGCGACAAAGTGCAGGTATACAACGGGAATTTCCGAAAGAGTGTCGGCGGCTACCAGCCAGAAGACTTCGCTTCCCAGATGAAGTGGATGAAAGACTTGCCTCAGAACTTCTCGATCATCAAGCAAGGTATAGCGTTCCACGGCTCGCCGATGCTCAAAAACATGCCTGATTTTTACTATGGCGACTATGTGGCTGACGGCAAATATGGAAACCGCGGGGTGATGACTGAGAAGGGATTCAACCTTACGGTCGACTGCGTGATAGCCATGAAAGAAGTGCTTGGCGATGAGGTTGGTCTTGCACTCGATTGTGGGCCGGGTATGACAGCGTCTGACACGCTTCGGCTCGCCAAGGCGCTTGAGCCCTACCACCTGATGTGGTTGGAAGATACGATCACCGGCGACTACACACCGTACGTCCATCCTGACTACTTCCTGCAGGTGACCCCGTATACCTCAACGCCGATCCACACCGGCGAACAGGTTTATCTCCGACACGGCTTCAAGGACCTGATCGAACAGCACGCTGTCGATGTAGTGGGCCCTGACCCGTTTGACGTTGGTGGTATTTCAGAACTCAAGTGGATATGTGAGTTCGCCGATCTGCACAACATCCAGATGGCTCCGCACGGAACTGCCGATGGACTAATTGGAGTCGCCGCTCTGACGCAGGTCTGCGCAACGATGCCTGATAATTTCATCGCTTTCGAATTGCCCTCTGGCAAGCCCGAGTGGTGGTGGGACATCTTGGAAGGTATCGAGGATTTCAAGGTCAAGGACAGTCACATCACAGTGCCTGACACCCCGGGCCTGGGGATCAGCTTCCGGGTGGACGAGACCAAGCAGTACCTGCGTGAAGAAGACGCCGGGTTCTTCGACGATTAGACGTTGCGACCTCTCTCCCTCTCGGTGAGAGGAATGAGTCGGCTGGCCAGAATTAGTTATTTCGTTCGGTGGGGATCGAGCGGAATAATTACTTTCATGATTAATTTCAACGCCAGAGTCTCTGGTTGAGCAGAACTTACCGAACGGATAAAGAGAGCCGCATCGCCGAGCGGAGGATGCCTCGCGACCGTGAGGGCAACGTGGTTATGCCCCGCATCGTGCATCGCAAGCCGCGGCCGGGTGATGTTCACCCAATTACACGACGACAGTTCAAGATGGTCTTTGACAGGCTCCCGCTGGAATACCTGTACAACCTCAAAACAGTCGAGTTACTGCCGAGAGAAGGTGATATCGGAAGTCCGTTTGCATTTTATTCAGCACGTGAAAAACGAATCGCCATCTATTCGCTACCGCTGATTTGGGAAACGAACCACATGGACGAACTCGGCGCAGATTTGTTTGGTCCATATCTCCGCATAGAGGAGCATCGGGCTCAATTCGAAACAGACGGGAACACCGCAAGAGTGACGTGGGCAAATGAGAGCCAGATGGGCTTTTGGTTCTGTCGTATAGTTCTGCTCCATGAATTTTCACACCACTTCAGAGCTACCTACCCGTCGAAACGCAAGCCTGGATACAAAATTAAGACCGGGTATGAAGAATTGTTTGCCGACCAAAAGGCGAACGATCTTTGGGCTGAAGTTTTTCCAAATGCAGCGAAAGCGTACGAACGCGCGCGTTTAGCGGCACGAGAGCGACGGAGACCTGAGATCAGGCGACGTCTGGCTGCGAGGAGGCGACGTAGAGAGATAACAGTCATCACCGAGCGCAATTCAACTAGTCGTCACGATTAGATCGGTTTTATTGAGATTAAGGGGAGAGTCGGTGCCATGCATCGACTCTCCGTTTATTTCATCCAACTCTGCACTAGAGTTGAACCATGAGCACAACTGAAGTAATCGAAGATTTTCGGTGGGGATTAGACCATGGCACATGGTCGGTCCTGATGAAAATGTTCCCAAATGCCGATATTCCTGTGTATCAGTTGAGCATG
>CAVOCL010000251.1:0-3687 GCA_963694185.1 Dehalococcoidia bacterium | reverse complement strand
TCTGGAGATTGAAGAGTCGGCTGATGCCTGATCCGGTCGTTCGTATTTCGCCGGCTTTGAACGTTGTGGAGTGGCACTTTTCGCAGCTGTACTGGCGTTGTTCCATGGTGGGTGGCTCCTGTGGGTGGCTTATGCACTGGCATTCGATTGGCACATCGTACATTGTGACGCGGGATTAATTTTACTGTCATGCTGAACTTGATTCGGTATCACGTTTTCAGGCTGGATCGTTGAAGTTGGGATGTCGTGGGCTTGGTCGATAGATTGCTGCCTCGTTTCACAGATACTGAATCCCCGATTACTTCGGGACTCAGAGCAAGTTCAGTATGACAGTGGGACGATTGGTCCGTCAGCATGAAGATGAATAGATAAGTCGTTCAACAAAAAAAGAGCCGCTCCAACCGGAGCGGCTCTTCTTGAATTACTTTTTGTGCCGAGCGTGCATTCGCACTTGGGCACTTCCGCGAGCTTCGCGGGTAAAGCAGAGGCTATTTAGAAGCCCATGTCTCCGCCTGGAGCACCGCCTGGCATTGCCGGCATTGGCTCGTCTTTTTCGCTGATCAGAGTCTCGGTTGTGAGAATCATTCCAGCTACGGAAACTGCGTTTTCGACTGCAGCACGGGTGACCTTGGCTGGGTCTACGATACCCATTTTTACCATGTCGCCGTACTCGCCCTTGTGGGCATCGAAACCGAAGTTCTTGTCTGAGTTCTCGGCAACCTTGGCAAGAATCACTGCGCCTTCAAAACCGGAGTTTGCGGCGATGACCTTGATAGGTGCAACGAGTGAACGTCGAAGAATGTCGATACCGGTCTGCTCGTCGTCATTGTCTGAATTGACACTTTCGAGTGCTGCGGCGGCACGAATCAGAACTGTTCCACCACCGGGAACGATTCCTTCTTCAACAGCTGCACGGGTGGCCGAAAGGGCGTCTTCCATGCGCTGCTTCTTCTCTTTCATCTCAATTTCGGTGGCTGCACCGACCTTGAGGATGGCAACACCACCGGACAACTTTGCAAGACGCTCCTGGAGCTTCTCACGGTCGTAGTCGGATGAAGTGTCGGCGATCTGTGTGTCGATCTCAGCCTTGCGGCCCTTGAGAGCGTCGGCAGATCCATCACCATCGACAAATGTGGTCTCGTCCTTAGAAACGACGACCTGCTTGCACTTGCCGAGATCATCGAGAGTAATCGAGTCCATTGTGCGACCGATTTCTTCTGAGATGACCGTGCCACCGGTGAGGATGGCGATGTCTTCGAGCATTGCCTTGCGTCTGTCACCGAAGCCAGGAGCCTTTACGGCTGCGACGTTCAGTGTGCCACGAAGCTTGTTGACTACGAGAGTGGCGAGAGCCTCACCCTCAACGTCTTCTGCGATGACCAGAATGTTCTTGTTGGTCTGGAGGACCTTTTCGAGAACTGGGAGAAGGTCAGAAATCGCAGAGATCTTCTGTGAAGTGATCAGAATGTAGGGATCTTCAAGGACGGACTCTTGTCGTTCTGAGTTGGTCACGAAGTAGGGAGAGAGGAAACCACGGTCGATCTGCATACCCTCAACGAACTCGGTCTCGTATGAAAGAGACTTCGACTCGTCAACGGTAATCACGCCGTCCTTACCAACCTTGTCCATAACGTCGGAAATGAGTGAACCCATTTCGTCGTCGTGGGAAGAAAGGATTGCAACGCTTTCGATCTGTTCCTTAGAGTCAACCGGAGTTGACTGGCCGGCGATCGACTCTCGAACGGTGGTCATGGCAATTTCCATGCCACGCTTGATTGCCATTGGGTCGGCACCGGCTGCAACGTTCTTGAAGCCATCGGCAATGATTGCCTGGGCGAGAACGGTTGAAGTGGTTGTGCCATCACCAGCGTCGTCGTTGGTCTTCTTTGAGACTTCCTTGAGAAGCTGTGCGCCCATGTTTGCAAAGGGATCTTCGAGGTCGATTTCCTTGGCGATTGTTACACCGTCGGAGTTGACCTGCGGAGGGCCGAATTTCTTATCGACGATAACGTTTCGACCGCGTGGGCCGAGAGTCGACTTGAGAGTGTTAGCGAGGATGTCGATGCCTTCTTTAAGGCGAGCTCGAGCATCATCACCGAACTTTAGTTCTTTACTTGCCATTACTTATATATCTCCAAAATATGCCGATTAGTTCGAAATGAACTAGTCAACGATCGCGAGAATGTCGCTTTCTCGAACGATCAGGTATTCGACTCCGCCTTCTTCGTACTCAGTACCTGCGTACTTCGAGTAGACGACGGTTTGGCCGACTTTGACCGGCATGTCGATGACTGTGCCATCGTCAGTAGTTCGGCCAGGGCCTGCTGCTACGACGGAACCCTGCTGGGGCTTTTCTTTTGCTGTGTCAGGAATGATGATTCCGCCGGGAGAGGTTGATGCCTCTGCGTCGGAGGGCTCGATTATCACCCTGTCACCAAGCGGTGTGAGGTTCAGTGCCACTGAAATGTTTCTCCTTAGTGGTAAAGCTTGAACACGGCATGTTGAACATGAAATTGAACAGTGCGGACACACTGTTGGCAGTTCAGGTTCTACCGGTTCACTGTTAGCACTCGGCCGTGCCGACTGTTAGCAGTCGCGGGCTTAGAGTGCCAGCCAACGAATTTTATGAATGTAAAGGTGGTGCGTCAACTACTGATGGCGGTAATCGGCGCGACAAGCGGAGATTGCTTGTGGGCTGATTAGGTCAGGATGGGGGTTGATTTAGCCTGAAATTACGGCTGTGCCGACTCGAACAACACTTCGCCGTCGATTTCGATTTTTACGTGGCGTTGGTACTGGCGCAGGGTGTCCAGGTTCACTTCTACGCTTAGGCCGGGGGTGTCGGGGGCTTGGACGTAGCCTTCAGAATCTCTGGCGATGCTGGTCGGGGCGGTTAGGCCGAGTATTAATGCGGAGTCGCCTGCCGGGTATTCGATGAGATCGAATTCTTCGTAGCCGGCGAAGACGTGAATGGACGCTGCTACTAACAGATGACTCTTGAAGGTGTGGTTCACGTACTGGATACCGAGTTCGTGCGCCCTGTCTGCGACACGCTTCGCTTCAGTTATGCCTCCGATGCGTCCAACGTCGATCTGAACGAAGTCGAGTCCGGCATTAGTCATCATGTCGTCGGCAGCACGATAGAAGTCAGCGCCTTCACCGCCGGCGATGCCGATATTCACGTTGTTTGCACGAACTCGATCGCTGAGTTCCTTGTATGCGCCCACCTCTTCAGTACGAAGCGGTTCTTCGAGCCACACGACACCCAGATCAGCGAACGCTACTGCACGCTCGTAGGCGGCATCGACGTTGTCGCCCCAAATGACTCCGGCGTCGACCATCAGCTTGGCATCTTGACCAAGTCCGTCACGAGCGGCTTGAACTAACGCAATATCGTCGTCCAGCGACCCACGCCCCATCGGGCCCCATCCGAATTTTGCAGCTCGGAAATCACGTTCGACTATCGAATCGGCGATAGCGCGGGTTTCCGCGGGATCGTCGCCGAACAGCACACTGGCGTACGGAAGCTTCTTATAGGAAGCATCGTGGCCGATCAACTTCCAGACGGGTTCGCCCAAGTGCTTGCCGAGAACGTCCCACATGGCGATGTCGGCACCGGCTACTGCGTGATCGAGCTGCTGGACGTCTAATCCGTACTCACCAGCCTTGTTTCGCAGGCGAATAACG
>CAVOCL010000250.1:0-3690 GCA_963694185.1 Dehalococcoidia bacterium | reverse complement strand
AAAAGACCCGATCTGCGTCGAATCGCAGATCGGGTCTTTTTAATTTCGTCTCAACGACCGATAGGTTCGTTCGCTAGGTAACTTCACCACGATGAAATGACTTTTTGCCTAGTTCGATCAATGAAATTACCGATTCATGTTCGTGTGCGACCTCGCAGACTAGGTTTACGAAGTTAAAACTCATGTGGCATTTATGGCCATTGTTAAGTGCAGTTTGGGGGCATCCTGTCACTTAATTCGATCTGATTAGTCAATGCCCCCTGACACTAGGAACATTGAATGAATAAACCAGATCAAGAGCCAGATAATCACGACTGTCTCTCATGAGTTGAAAACACCACTCACGAGCATGGCTGCGTTCATCGACATCCTTTCGAAGAATCGTCTTGGCAACCTCGTCCCACGTCAGCTTGAACAGCTGGAAGTCTTGCGCCGAAACGGAAGTCACCTACACCTGCTGATCAACGATCTACTCGATCATTCAAGGGTAGAGTCCGGGACATTTGAGCTTCTGGAAATGAATTTCGATGCAAATTCAATGCTCAGAGCCTTAGGCGAAAGTTTTGAACCCCTAGTTGAGCAAGCTGGACAGACCATTACTGTTGATGTGCCAGAAGGCGAAGTGATAATTTCTGCTGATCAAAGCAGAATTTCGCAAACCATTTCCAACATGCTCAGCAATGCAACGAAGTACGCCGGCGACGGCGCACAGATACGGCTCGAGACAAGTACCGATGAATCGGAATTTTCAGTGTTTGTTGTTGACGACGGTATTGGTATGGATCGAGAAGCTGCTGCGAACGCTTTCGAACTCTACTACCGAGGTGAAAATCCAACTACGCGAGCCGTATCCGGGCTGGGGTTGGGTCTCAACATCGCAAAAACAATAATCTTGATGCATGGTGGGGAAATTTCAATCGAAAGCGAACTCGGCAAGGGAACTCGCATAGGGTTCGAAATACCTCGAATAGTGCGCAAGTTGGATCAGGCCGCGTGACTCGAATATCCCGGCTCATAAATCGCAAGTTCCGATAAACAAAATCGTAGGATGCTCCGCGGGCGTATACTCCCCGCGTTCACGGCAAAATTATTAGGCGACGGTAGATGCTGTTCGTATTTTGCCGACGACGAGCAATCATTAGAGGTCGATCCTACGAGTTCATCAGCGACAAACCCCACTCCGATACAAACTGACCGACAACGTCGAAGCGTTCGATCCCGACTAACAGATTCTGGACCAACCGGCGGAGATGTTCTCTGGCGAATCGCCAAACTCACCTTTGGATACAAGCTCCATTTTGCCGGTGGTGTCGCGTTTGCTGCTACCACGGCAATCATGTCGTTGTTCATCCCGAAGCTTCTTGGTGAAGGTGTCGACCAGGCGTTCACGTTGTACGAACAAGGCCTAAACAGCCCCATCGAAATCGAAGCGCTCCTTCGGAACACTGCCGTGCTGGTGCTGATCGTTGCAGCCCTACGAGGTACCACAGGGTTTGCCCAGATGTTCCTCGGTGAAACTCTAAGCCAGCGCGTTTCTAATCGGCTACGCATGCTGTATTTCGACAAACTCCAAGTCCTTAGCTTTAGCTTCCACGATCGCGTACACACTGGCCAACTGATGTCGAGAGGATTGTCCGACATCGAAGGCGTACGGATGTTCGTTCAGAACGGCTTGGTGCAAATCGTTCGGGTGTTTGTCGTGATCATCGCAGCCGGAATATTCATGGCTCAGATCGACTGGCAACTCATGTTGCTTAGTCTCAGCTTTGTTCCGTTCATGGTTTATCGCAGTGCCCGCATGCGACTACAACTTCGCGAAATGTGGCGGAAAATTCAGGACGCTCTTGGCGATCTCACAACAACCATGCAGGAGAATCTTGCTGGCATAAGAGTGGTCAGAGCTTTTTCTTCTCAGAATTATGAGGTAGCAAAGTTCGACGTAACTGCCGTTGAAGTAGTCGATTTACGAATGGACGCGGCGCGCACCCAAGCGCGTGGGAGCGGCTTTGTTTCGTTCGCTTTCCTTGTGTCATGGGCAATCGTTCTGTGGGTCGGTGGTGAAAAAGTAATCGATGGCCAGATAACCATTGGTCAGCTGACTCAGTTCTTCTTCTACCTGGCACTCCTGCGCTTCCCCGTTCGAATGATCCTAATGATCATCAACTCAACGGCCCGAGCATCGTCGGCAGGCGGAAGAATTTTCGAAATTCTCGACATCCCTTCGGAGATTGCCGATTCTGAAGAATCGAATCCTATAGAGATCACCGGCGGGGTTGTGAAGTTCGACAATGTTTCATTTTCATATGGAGGCGCACCGGCGCTCCAGAACGTGAGCTTCGAAGCTCGGCGAGACCATACCATTGGATTCGTAGGGGCACCGGGCAGCGGAAAAAGCTCGATAACCAATCTAATACCACGGTTCTACGATCCAACATCCGGCACCGTAACAATCGATGGAACCGATCTCAAAGATGCCACTGTAATCTCGATCCGTGAGGCTATCGGATTGGTCGAGCAGGATCCGTTCTTGTTCGATGGTTCGATTCGAGACAACATTCGATACGGTGATGTGAATGCATCGGATGAAAAAGTCATCGCCGCCGCAAAAATCGCCCAGATTCACGATTTTATTGCAGGTCTTCCCGATGGGTATGACACTCAATTAGGCGAACGTGGAGTAGGTCTTTCGGGCGGCCAGCGCCAGCGTGTGGCTATCGCACGAACGTTGCTTACAGATTCTCCGATACTAATTCTCGATGATTCAACTTCGTCGGTAGATGCCGGAACTGACGCACGTATTCGATCGGCACTCGATGAACTGACAGGTGGCCAGACGACGATCATCATTGCTCACCGTTTAAGTTCGCTCAGCCACGCTGATGAAATCATCGTTCTCGACGCCGGAAAAGTCATCGAACGTGGCAATCATGATGAACTGCTGGCACTCAATGGCCACTACAAGCAACTGTGGGATTTGCAGCGTGGGCATGACGAAGAGGTGCTCGACTAATGGTCAACACATCTGAAACCCAGAACAGCAAGCAGAACCCGAAGCAAAGCCGACCGCCATCGGCTAATGAAGAGCATGCGAATCTGAATGAGTCGGATGAGGAGATGTTCGCTCAGCTCGACAGCACTGTGTTCAAGCGCTTCTTCTACTACGCCAGGCCATACAAACGGGCGATGTTCACGGCGCTGATCGCTGTGATTGGATTCACGCTGGCAAACCTATCTATCCCGCTTCTCATCAAGTTCGGAATTGACGGGGCTATTCGCAAGGGCGACTCAAGTCTGTTGTCCATTATCGCCATGTCGTTGATCGGCATTGCAGCGATGTACTGGTTCACTCAATTCCTTCAGCAGGTGCTAATTACCCGAGTAGCGTTAAGAGTTTTGTATGACATTCGTGCGGATATGTTTATGCAGCTTCAACGGCTTGCCTTAGCATTCTCCGACAAAACACCCATTGGCGCGCTAATGGCCAGGATGTTTGGAGATGTCGGCGCGCTACAGGAAATGCTCGAATCCTCGATCGAGATCATCGGCGACATCCTGACACTCGCCGGGATCGTCGTAATCCTGTTGCTTCTCGATTTTGAACTGGCCCTATTTACCCTCGCCATCGTTCCGTTTTTGATTCTCATCCGGCTGATATGGCAACCCATCGCACGGCGAGCGTTCCTACGAATG
>CAVOCL010000249.1:0-3693 GCA_963694185.1 Dehalococcoidia bacterium | reverse complement strand
CCCGCTCGTTCTGGTGCATGGGCTTTTCGGCAACATCGAAGCGTTGAAAGCACGAGGTTGGGTAGACATCCTGTCCCGCGAGTTCCAGCTGGTCATCTCCGAAATCCGGGCTCACGGCCAAAGCGATACGCCTTCTGATCCCGCTCAATACACGCTTCAACATCGCATGTCTGATGTGATCGCCGTCATGGACGATTTCGGAATCGACCGCGCGGCATTATTTGGCTACTCGATGGGTGCTGGAATTGGCTTCGGGCTCGCCGGCAACTTCGAGAGCAGGTTCAACTCTTTCGTACTCGGTGGCAGCCACCCCTACCCAAAAGACCTTTCATGGGTGAAATCTCTGGTCAACGAACGTCGAACAAAGCAGCTAGCTCCAGACGATTTCGACCTAACACCGTTCTTTTCGATTCTTGATCACGATGAAAAGGGCGCCGGAGTTGATCCGACCTTGATTCAGGAACCGTGTCTAGTTTTCTACGGAGGTGAAGATCATGGAATCAACGAAGCTCACCAGGTGGTGAAGGAGCTTCCGAACTGCGAATACCTCGAACTGCCGGGACTCGGACACAGGGCAGCGTTTGAACCTTCAGACGATCTCGTCCCAACAGTAAAACGATTCCTGCGTGAGAACGCATAACCGAACGGAAGTCTCGGTTCCAACGCCTTCGAGCAGCGTAAGATCGCCATCAAGGAGATCCTGATGACCGACAACGTCGAATTCGAAGAGTACGGACTACCCAGAGCAACCCACGAAGAAGCCGATGGCTCCGCAGGGTCGGTTGTGCTTGGCGATGGCGATTACCGCTACGAGGTGTCCGGTAAAAACTGGGGCACACTGCCCGACGGTTGGAAATACAAAGAGGCGACTGCAGTTGGCGTCGATCAGCAGGATCGTGTTTTCGTATTCAACCGCGGTACCAGCGCAATAGTTGTCTTCGACACCGACGGCAATATGATCGACCATTGGGGCGAAGGAATTTTCAAGAGTCCCCACGGCATATCGTTCGACCCTGAAGGCAATCTGTTCCTGGTCGACAACGGCGATAGCACGGTAAGAAAGTTCACCCCGTCTGGTGAGTTGCTGATGACGCTTGGTGAGCCGAACAAAACCTCTGCCCCCATGAGCGGCAAGCCGTTCAACGTGCCAACTCATGTTGCTGTCGACCCAGAATCTGGCGAATTTTTCGTTTCAGACGGCTACACCAACGCAGTCGTTCACCGGTTCAGCCCTGAAGGCGATCTGATTGCCAGTTGGGGCGAATCGGGTACTGACCCAGGCCAGTTCAACATCGTTCACAACATCGCTATCGATAGCCAGGGCCTGCTTTACGTTGCCGATCGTGAGAATCACCGTATTCAGGTGTTCAATCGAGACGGCGAGTTCCAGACCCAGTTCGTAAACATGTCGCGTACGGCAGCCATCTACATCGATACACGGGGCGATGAAGATATCGTCTACATCGGCGAGTATTTTTCCGGCATCGGCTCTAATCACATGGGCACGAATCTTGGACCACGTGTGACGGTGATGAACACCAAAGGCGAAGTTCTTTCACGAGTCGGAATCGAAAGTTACGGCTCGCAGCACGGTCGCTTCTTCACGCCGCACGGCATTTCGGTCGACTCACACGGCGATGTGTACGTAGCCGAGGTTTCGCACAGCGATTACGGCAGCAACTGGAACATCGACCACGAACTACGTTCAATGCAGAAGTTAGTCCGAGTGCGGTAGGGCGAAGCAGCCCCTTCTCCTTTCCCGAGCGGCAGCCGAGGGACCCGGTGCGGTGGGCCTGAATGGCACTAGTTGTTCATGAAGCAGATCAACGAGTGCCAGCACACTAGATTCTTTTCCACTAGGGACAAATCATCGGGTGTAACCAGTAAAAGATTCCTCCCTCACCTAAGTCCTCTCCCCCGGGAGAGGACTTACGAGTGCAACTCCGCCTCACCGTCATGCTAAACAGAACGATTGCTCCCGTTCGGCACAGATACTGAATCCCCGATTCCTTCGGGGCTGCCAAGTTCAGCATGACAATCCAAGGGAGCCTCACCTCCCCAACCTACTCCCGATGGGTGCTGTCCCATTCATCAGTCACTGTTTCGCGGGAGAAGTCATGGAGAAATACACCGTTTACTCGCCTGAAGAACCCTGAAGACTCGAATTCGAACGGAAAATCCTTACCCATCACAGGGTTCTCAACAGGTGGGACTGACGTAGCGGAATACCAAATCTTGCAAAGCACCTCGTCACACTGCAAGTGCGTTACTTCAACATTTTCTATATCCGGGTAATCGCTCCAGGAACGTCCCATAAACGAATTCTCTTGCATCTGCTCGACGCTGTTGTTGCCTTCTGCTCTGGTCGCCGCGGTGACCACACTGTCCAAAGCCGACTGGGATCGGGTGTGATACGCAGCAAAATAGGAATGCATAGCTGCGATCACGTCGTCCCGATAAATCTCTTCGAAAGTGGGTGCTGGAGTGTTGGTGGGTGCCGGAGTCGACGTAGGTTCAGGAATCGGGGTCGCTGAAGGCACAGGAGTGGCAGTTTCGGCCATCGAAAACGTGCCATCGGCTTCTGGGGTCAGCAGGCTCGGATCGACGTGCCCCGCCTCAGCGGCAATCGTGGCGTCAATATCCGCAAAGCCCTGTTCAAAGCCGGCACCAGCGCCCTCGTTGTCTTCAGCACACGCCATCAACGCCATGACAGCGAACGTAAATATAAGAACGAATGATCCGCTTCTCAAAATAATCACCTCATCCCGTGAGCACTCGGAAAACGTCATGCTCCAACCCCAGAAACTTCAGCTGAATGTAACACGTTTGGAGAAAACGCCCTGTAAAACTGATCGTGAGGATTCGGTTCAATTACGAGAACAGCAAATCATGCATCAGACCGGGCGAACGTTCCAGATATCAAACCCAACAAACGAAGAAATCGCCATATCGGGGGCATCATCGCCTTCTGATGCAAGGGCTACTTCGCCGATACCAACGCACGACATGCCAGCTGCACGTGCCGATTGGAACCCTGCCACGGAATCTTCAAATACACCGCACTTTGAGGGCTCAACCCCAAACAGTTCAGCAGCCTTCAAATATGGCTCTGGATTTGGCTTGAGATTGGTTACATCGTCGAGCGTTACCGATCCGCTGAACACCTCACCGAGTCCCGACATCTTCATAAACCCGTCGGCGTAATTACGCTCACCCGATGTGACGAGAGCCACCCGAATCCCAGTAGCCGCCACCGACCTAACTGCGGCATCGGCACCAGCCAGCAGGTCGATTCCATCAGCAGCGATTCGCTCCCACTGGCGCAAATACTCGGCCAGCACCTCTTCGACTCCGCCAAGGTTGTAGTGATCGGCGACCATCTGTGCTCCCGGAATAACACCCTGGCCGAACGTCACGGGGTGATCGTCAGCGAGATCCACTATGCCAAACGCCTGAACAGTAGCTCTCTCGGCCTCACGGTGAGGAGGGCCCGTATCTATCAGCGTGCCATCAAGATCAAAGAAAGCAGCAGAAAATCTAGGGTTAGTCATGGGGTTCATTATCGCCATGATTGACATCGTGCGGGGTTCGTTTCACAGCCAACAACTGTCATTGCGAGGAGGAACGACGTGGCAATCACGCGCATCCGGACTGGATTTACGAATTAGCCAATAGTGGCGTTGAGTAAATAAC
>CAVOCL010000248.1:0-3712 GCA_963694185.1 Dehalococcoidia bacterium | reverse complement strand
AGCGGGCTGTAGCAAATAAGACCAACGTTGTTGTCGAGGCACTTAGGCTGTATTTCGACTTCGATAGGTCGCCACAGCAAGTTGTATGGCAGCTGATCGGTAACGATATCGCCAGACTCCAGCGCTGTAGAAAGATCCTGAACACCAAAGTTGCAAACGCCTATCGAGCGAATTTTCCCGGCATCACGGAGTTTGATCAGTTCGGCCATTGAATCTTCGATAGCGACATCATGATTCGGCCAGTGGATTTGGTAGAGATCGATGTAGTCGGTTTGAAGTCGTTTCAGGCTTGCGTCGCAGGTTTCTTCAACGAGATTCGGCACAAGGTGAGGCGGGCTGATTTTGGTTGCGATAACCGCGTCGTGTCTGCGACTTGCAAGTGCTCTACCGAGTACCTCTTCCGAATGCGAGTCATCGTCATAGCCTTCAGCGGTGTCGAAGAACGTGATTCCCTTGTCGAGTGCGGCATGGACCGTTGCTATCGACACTGCGTCGTCCTGAGGCCCCCAAACCTTGCCGCCGGCAAACGGCCAGCAACCCAGCGCAAATTCTGAAACCTTGATACCTGTGTTGCCGAGTGACTTGTACTGCACGCGCGTTCTCCTCAAACGTGTAAATGTCGAATCGATGCGCACTCTACCACCAGCGGTAATCATGAATCAGGCAGGTAGTTGCCCAAATAGCACCAGATGATTGGGTTATCATCGCGGAATATCGTAATGGTTCAGCTTTTAAAGCTCGGGGGTTTGAATTGATCAAGGTAAGTATCGCTAGCTCATCCAGTCGCGCCGATGGTGTGGCAGAGTCTCTCCGACTCATCGATTCGGAGATTTCGATTCCTGATCGCCCCGTGATGGTCAAACCGAACTTTGTGACGACCACGTTCCAGCTAGCTGCTACTCACGTCGACGCAACCCGAGCGACCCTGGAGTACCTAACGCAACGGGGTGTGAGCAACTTCGTAATCGCAGTCGGTCCAGCCGTTGGCACTCCCGATTCTGGCTTCGACAACTACGGATACCGCGATCTCACTAAAGATTTCAATATCGAGTTTTTGGACCTGAATACCGATGATCGTATTCCGGTTCCGGCATTTGACGACAAGCTGAACCCCCAAACCCTGTACATGTCGAAAAGGCTCTCGGAGTCATACGTTGTATCTGTTTGCCCAATGAAAACTCACAACAACGTTGTAGTAACTCTGGGACTCAAGAACATTCTTGTTGGCACACTTTCGGGTCGAGAGCAGAAGGTCAAGATTCACAAAGGCAGCAAGGCGATCAACCTGACACTCGCAAAAATGGCGCAGCACGTAGCACCCGACTTGACCGTAATCGACGGGGTAATTGGCATGCAGGGCAACGGGCCGATCGACGGATACGAGATGCCGTCGAACGTTGTTGTGGCGTCGCACCACGCAATCGCTGCCGATGTTGTTGGCCTTCAGGTAATGGGCTACAAGCTGGAACAGGTCGGCTATCTGCGATACGCGATGGAGCTACGAAATCTGAGTTTGGATGATCTTGAAGTGGTTGGCTCGAGCATTGATGATGTTCGTGTTTCGTATGCAGATCACGACGATATCGTGGAGCAGTTGACCTGGCCGCTCAAAGAAGACTGGCACGGCGTGATCGATCGAGGCTAAAACGACTTACGTAAGTTAATCCTGAGTCCGTAAACGGCCACAACTCGTATAAATCATTGACGAGTCGGTCTAACCAAAGATCGGCTTGGCGCTGACTGCAATATTGTTTCGGGTGAAAATTGAAAATACCGGTTAACTTACGAAATCTGTTCGTACTAGTCCCGGTTCTGGCAGTATCAGTTCTGGCGTCATGTGCGGATTCTGAAGAGAGCCCTCCAGCCGAATCTGTAGCGGAGGCTAACGCACCAACTCCTACAGCGGTAATCACTGCATCTGGTGGGGCTATTAATGTTGTCATTCACCTATCCCCTACTGATGGTGAAGGGCAAATTGGTACTGCGACGTTCAATTCAGAGAGCGATATAACAACGGTCAACGTTTCGATTGATCCGTCATCCAATGAAGCCCAGCCGATTCACATTCATTCAGGAATTTGCACCGAGGTTGGCCCGGTTCTTCATGCGTTGGAAAACGTGGTGAAGGGCAATTCAGTTTCTGTGATCGAACTTTCTCTTGAAGAAATCCTGAAAAATGGAGCCCTAGTGAACGTTCACGAATCGTATTCAAATGCGTCGAATTACACTGCGTGTGGGCAGCTTCCAGACGATCTGCCGTAATTAGGCAGCGTAGATTGTTTGCTCGCCGCTCAATACCATCGGCAGCTCAACGCGGACCGTGGTGCCACGGCCACGAGATGATCGGACCAATATTTTACCGCCGTGCAGTTCAACGATTTGCTTACAGATCAAGAGTCCGAGACCAGTGCCCGGCTCCTGCCGAGTTTCGGAATTATCGGCTCGGAAGAACGGTGTGAACAACTGGATCTGATCGTTGAGCGAAATACCGATTCCACGATCGACAACTTCGATTACCGCTGTTCCATCCTTCACAGCCATCGACACACCAATAGTCGAACTTTCCGGCGAGTATTTAGAGGCGTTTGATATAAAATTGGTCACAACCTGCTCAAGTCGTGCTTTATCTCCGTCGATATCGACCACGTCGTCGAGTTGATCAGCCTCAATTGACTGGAACTTAGCGTCGAGAACTGGTGTCATCGATTCCATAACGCCCATAACGACGTTTCCTAAGTCGACAGCGGAAATATCGAGTTCGAGTTCATTTGCTTCAACTCTTGAGAAGTCCAACAAATCTTTCAACAAAACTCGCATCTGTGTTTCACCACGACTGATCGCCTCGATCATGCTCATCTCTCGTTCCGAGATATTTCCATCCCTGTTATTCGCAAGCATGCTGATGAACGCTGAAATACTGGTGAGCGGATTACCCAATTCGTGGGTAACTACTGACAATAGTTGAAGCCTCGCATCGTCGGCTGATTTGAGATCGGCGTTACGTTGATCGAGTTCTGAAACCAGCAGATGCTCATGAATCAACAGTTCTTGCAGTTTCGTGCGTGATTCAGTTTGGGCACGATGCCCACGCATGACGACCATCATCAAGCTGCCGAACACCACTGTCATCACCCCGATCACCATCCAGAACCTGAACCGCGCTCCAGCTGATGTCGCAGCGTCGATTGCTGTTGAAACATCTCGATACATAACCACAGTTGATTCGTGAGAGTTTGCACCAGGCAGGCTTCCCTCTGTGAACACGGGTACTCGGCTGATTACGGCCTCAATAAGCGCTGTGTGCCCATCCAGACCGCTTACCGCCGCTGAACCAACGTAACTACTGGTTGTGGAGTTTGGTCCATCTGCGTATTCAGATTTATCGCCGATGTAATGCGGATCGGTTGAATAAACGATTTCGCCGGAAATATCGAGTATGTCGACTCTGGCGATCTGCTGTCCTACAAGGGCATTTAGCACGATGCGGTCGATTACTGATGAATCGTCGGGCAATGTCAGGAACATCCCGACTGTTGGATCGGTGATCTGGCTGATCTCCTCGACAATCCTGAATGTAGAGACCTTTGCCGGAGCGATCGCTTCGGTTTCGAGACGGGAGATTACGCTCTCGCGCTCAACACGGCTGGAACCGAAGTTCACCGCTACTAGGGCGCCGAGAACTATCAGAATGCTCGCGAGGACATACTGCTTC
>CAVOCL010000247.1:0-3720 GCA_963694185.1 Dehalococcoidia bacterium | reverse complement strand
GGCTCTCACACGAGGTGAAGGGGTGCTGGAGTTCACATTCGACCACTATAAGCCGGTCCGTGGAACCATACCGATTCGACCCCGCACGGATAACAATCCGCTCAACTATAAGGAATATTTACTCCATGTCGTGCGCCGTATTTAGATGTGCTCTTCCATCAGCGATGGCATATTTCTTGCCACAGTCGGCCGAGGCTCTAACTCCATCACGTATTTTTGGCAGCCCCTTTCCAACTGTCGGGTTATGATTCCTAAATCGAGTTCGCCATCGTCCCAGAGGGATCCCAATTGAAATTGTCGCGCTACTTCTTGCCTGCACTCGGACTTCTGCTGATCGCGGCTGTTGCCTGCGGTACTAGCGATGGCACGGCTGCACAGCTGGAATCTTTCCAGAAAATTACGCCTTCCGAACGCATCTTCACGATCGACGATTTCAAGGCGGCTCGGTTCAAAACAAACACCGAATACGACGTTTCGGATCTCCATTCCGCAACCGCAGCATGGAACGGATTCTGGACGCCTTCGGGAACAGTCTCCAAAGAATATGAAGTCCGGTTTTACGGTTCCCACGCCGATGCTATCGAGTTTGGAACCAGTTACGCGATCGAAGGGTCCGGTGAAACGGCGTTACTCGACGAAGAAGATGCCACGTGGGATGAAGGGCTAAAGAATCGTCGTGCGTACTTCGCGGCTCCATCGTCTCACGGTAGCGGTACCGTCCAGCCCCTGTTTGGCGGGTATGCCATCTACGCCAACATGGTGCTGCTGTGCGAAGGAGCCAATGAAGAGCACGCACTGGGCCACTGTGCCTCACTGATGACGGCGGTTGATCCCCAAATAATCGAATGACCAATAACCTCACAACCACAGCGGCAGAAAATTACCTTGCCAGCACTTCAAACCTAATACTTGCAACGCTGCGTAAAGACGCAGGTCCTCAGATGTCGCCGGTCTGGTTTGTATGGCGTGACGGTACGTTTTTCATATCGACAACACCCTCAACTGCGAAATGGCGCAACCTGCAGCGGGACCAACGTTGTAGCGGAATAATCGACAACCCCGACGGCAGGTACATCTACATAGCGGGCGTCGCCGAATTGTCGACGGAAGAAGATCCTCTCGAAATCACGACAGAGATCGTTCGCAAATACAAAACATCCGAAGAGTTCGACCCTTACATGGAAACTGTTCATGCGAGAGGCACCCGAGGCATCATCCGCCTGAAGCCCACCAGCGTCGTCACACGTTTACTCGACTGATCACGAAGTCAACGCCCGTCGCTACACGGAATCCGGGCTACGCAGAATCGGGCCACGCAGCACGCAACCCTACGCAGAATCGGGCGTAATAAACCGGTTGAACGTCCAGAGCACACCGAGCATCAGCACTCCGCCGATCACCATCGAAATGCTGACGATTTCGAGTCCAGCCACAGCTGCGATAAAGCCGACCCCTGCCGGAATTAACCCGCCGCCAATTGCGGAAGCGCCCATCTGAATTCCCATGGCGTTTTGGGTATGTTTTACGCCCACATACGAAGGCGTCGCCGAAACGAGCGTCGGAAACACCGGGCCAAGTCCAAATCCCAGCAAAACCAATCCCACGAAACCGAGTTCCACCGATTGCGTTTGCCAGAATCCGAGTGCTCCCACCAGCGTCAGCACGCCACACAAGCGCAACAGCCGCGTCAACGATATTCGGGCAGCAAACGAACCGAGCGTCACCCGCCCGGCAACCAGTCCTCCGAAATACGCCGTTACCCATATGCCGGCAGCTGCCACCGAAAGTCCGCGCTCCTCAGTCAATAACGTAAACGTCCACACACCCGCTATTACTTCGACCGCAGTGTGCACAACGAACGCCGTGATTCCCATCCACACGCCCGACACCCGCAGAGTTTGAAAAACTCCGACAGCCGGGTCGGTTTCTTCTGCTGATTCCGCTCGACCCGAGTGCCACCGTTTACCTGTGGCAATGAAGCCGAACACGAGGATCATGAACGGCACTGCGACGATCACGTAGCCCCATTGCCAGATCATTCCAACCAGAAGAATGCCGGTCATCAAACTCGAACCGGCAAGCGATCCCACTCCAAAAAATGCATGCAGCCAGTTGGTGGTTCGTGCGTTTAATCGGGTGGCAGCGAACAGGTTGATCCCGGTGTCGAGATAGCCGTGCCCTGCTCCAGCGACGGCCGAAACCGCGAGCAGCAACCACCAGTCCGAGACGATTGCGAACGAGATGTAACCGATACCCGAAAGTGCGGCACTGAAAGTAAGAAACGTGCCAAGACGGCTCATGCGAAGCAGCCATCCGCTCGAGAAGCTGGAGATCGTGTAGCCGATCGTATAGGCAGCGACAACACTGCCAAGTGAAGTGACAGCAACACCAAACGTGTCGCTCATCGACGGCCATGCCACCGACAACACGCCAGACGGCAACCCGAATCCGATCATAGCGAGCGCTGCAAGTGCGATCAGAAAGGCCAAAAGGTTGTTTGCTCCGGAACGCTCACAAGAAGGCTAAAAATGGAGCCGAGCGAATACCGCACTCTCCGTTTCTTGATCATCCCACTTTCGCTGCACGCACAACTACGATTCAAGCATCACCTGAAAGCTGATTCGAATGGCAATTTGTGGACGAAGTGTAAGCGGTTCACGTCACCGCCCTCAGGTATACACTCCCGGCGGCAGCGTCCTGTCTAACCATTCACCCCGAGGGTACCCCATTGAAAGTCACTGGAATCAAGACAACTGTTATTGAGAATGAGCCTCCGTACATTGGCGGCAAATATTTTCTGTTTCTCGAAGTTGAAACCGACGAGGGCATTACGGGACTTGGCGAGAAAGTCACCGGCAGTTCGTTTAACCAGAGCGGATGGAAAGCATTCACTTCACAGATCCAGCTAATCCACGAAACATGCGAAGCGTTCCTGATCGGCCAAAATCCCTACAACATCGAGAAAATCTGGAGCGACGCATACGGCAGTCGGCATGACTATCGACACCCGAGCCTCCACTACACGTCCGTGCTTGCAGCAATCGATATGGCCTGCTGGGACATCATAGGCAAGGCTGCGAATCAGCCGATTTACAACCTCCTTGGCGGCATGTTTCATGAGCAGC
The DNA here is from genome assembly GCA_963694185.1 of Dehalococcoidia bacterium. Lineage (GTDB taxonomy): Bacteria > Chloroflexota > Dehalococcoidia > Lucifugimonadales > Lucifugimonadaceae > Lucifugimonas. Next base: position 595 of record CAVOCL010000247.1, on the reverse strand, counting down.
TTCGGGCGTACGCCTACATGCCTTCTGGCTGGCAAGAAAGTCCTGAGCGAGCGGCGGAAATCGCACGCCAACTTCTCGATGAAGGCAACACGGCGTGCAAGTTCGACCCATTCTCTCCGCTTCACCCCGGGCCACGTGATATTTCGCTTCCGGAAATCCGAAAAGCTGCAAACACGTTCGAAGCGATCCGAAAGGAAGTTGGCGACGATCTTGAAGTTGCAATCGGCACGCACGGCCAGCTGACAACGTACTCAGCGATCCGAGTCGCTAACGTTCTTGAAGAGTTCAACCCGTACTGGTTCGAAGAGCCCGTGCCGCCCGAGAACTACGATGAAATGGCACGAGTCGCAGCCCACACGAGCATCCCGATCGCCAGTGGCGAACGACTGGTGACCAAGTACGAATTTTCACAGCTGATCGAGAAGGGTGCTGCGTCGATTATTCAGATCGACGTTGGGCAGGCGGGCGGAATTCTGGAAGCTAAAAAGGTCGCTGCCATAGCCGAAGCGCACTACGCAATGATCGCTCCACACATGTACTGCGGGCCCATCGCCGCGGCAGCCGCCATTCAGGTCGACACCAGCACACCAAACTT